>NZ_DASYCH010000038.1:0-65160 GCF_036500295.1 Puia sp.
GAGGTGACCGTGGCAAAAGAATCGACAAACAAGTCGGTCAACATGGCCGAACGCCACGCCGATTTCTGGATCTTCGGCGGCATCTTCCGCCCCGTCTATCTCGAAGCCATGCCCACCCAGCATATCACCGGCCAGGCCATCGACGCAAAAGCCAACGGGTTCTTCACCGCAAACGTCCGGCTCGCAAACATCACCGGCGCCGACCGGGTCACCGCGCAGGTGTATTCCCTGGCCAACCAACCCATCGGCCAACCCTTCTCCGCAAAACTCTATGCCGGCGACACCGTCGCCCGCCTCCAGGCCAATTTCAGCAATCCCCTGACATGGACACCCGAAACGCCCAACCTGTATAAGGTCGTCTTCTCGCTGTCCCGCGAAAACACGCCCATCCACACCGTCGAACAACGGTTTGGCTTCCGCACCGTCGAGCTGCGCCCGCAGGACGGCATCTATGTCAACGGCGTCAGGATAAAATTCAAAGGCATCTGCCGCCACTCCTTCTGGCCCTCATCCGGCCGCGCCCTGAACAAGAACCTCAGCATCGAAGACGTCCAGCTCATGAAAGACATGAACATGAACGCCGTCCGCATGTCCCACTATCCGCCCGATGACCATTTCCTCGATGTCTGCGATTCCCTCGGTCTCTTCGTCCTGGATGAACTCACCGGCTGGCATCATGCTTATGATACCGAGGTCGGCTCCAAACTCGTAAAAGAGATGATCGAAAAAGACGTCAACCATCCCTCCATCGTCGTCTGGGACAACGGCAACGAAGGCGGTTTTAATTTCGACCTCGATCCGCTGTTCGATCGCTACGACCCCCAAAACCGTCCCCTGATCCATCCCTGGGCCCTGTTCCGTCATTTGGACACCCAGCATTACATAAACTATGACTATGGCAACGGAACCTATTGGCACGGGCACGAGATATTCTTCCCGACCGAGTTCCTGCACGGTCTTTATGATGGCGGCCAGGGTGCAGGCCTGTACGACTATTGGGAGTCGATGTATCACACCCCGCTCTCCGCCGGCGGCTTCCTCTGGGATTTCTCCGATGAAGCCGTCGTCCGCACCGATCGCAACGGCGAGTTGGATGCCGATAAAGATCATGGGCCCGACGGTATCCTCGGTCCCTACCGCGAAAAAGAAGGCAGCTTCTATGCCGTAAAAGAGATCTGGAGCCCCGTCCATATCCCGCACCGCGAGATCACCCCGGCCTTCGACGGCACGATCCCGGTAGAGAACCGCTTCCTCTATACAAACCTCCGCGATTGTCGTTTCTCCTGGCGCCTCAGCCACGCCGCAGCCAATCCAGCCGGTACCGCCGGCGAGGTCACGGCGCCCGATATCCGCCCCGGCCAGAACGGAACCCTCAACCTCTCCCTGCCCAACCACTGGCAGGACTTCGATATCCTTAGCCTGACGGCAAAAGACCCCACCGGCCGCGAACTCTATACCTGGACCTGGCCGATCGCAAAGCCCGCAACCATCGCCGCCCGGCTGGTAGATACAACCGGATCGACACCCGCAACCGTCACTCAAACAGATTCTCTCTATACCCTGAGCGCCGCCGGAGTTACCGCCTCCTTCGGAAAGATCACCGGCCTCCTCCGTTCGATAAACAACGCCAAAGGCGCCATCCCCTTCACAAACGGGCCGACACTGACCTCCGGCGAAGCCATCCCCCAACAGATAACCACCCGCAAAGAAGGGAACAACATTATCCTGGAAGCGACCTATTCCAAACCCAGCGTCTGCCGCCTCCTCCGGTGGACCATGTATCCTTCGGGCTGGCTGAAGATGGATTTGAATTACTACCCACCCGAATATGATTACCCCCTGCTCGGCGCCAGTTTCGCTTATCCCGAGAAAGGGCAGGATTCCGTCAAAGGGATCCGCTGGCTCGGCGACGGCCCCTACCGGGTTTGGAAGAACCGGACACAGGGTGTAACCCTGGACATCTGGAATAAAGCCTATAACAATACGATCACCGGCCAGGGCAATGTCGTCTATCCGGAATTTAAAGGGTATTTCTCCAATTTCTACTGGATGCGGTTGGAGACGGCCGGACAGCCGTTCACGGTCGTCTGCGCCGATGAAGACGTCTATCTGCGGCTGTTCACGCCGGCCAATCCCGGGAAGACCTATAACGTGGCGCCACCCTTTCCCGACGGTAATATCTCGTTCATGCACGCGATCCCGCCCATCGGCACAAAATCGCAGAAGCCGGAGAACATGGGACCCTCCGGCGCCCGGAATATGTATTACGACTATACCCGGAGTAAGGATTATGCAAAATCGCTGACACTCTATTTCGATTTCTCAGGCAAATGAAGAAGTGGATCGGTCATATCGCCCTATTATTCGCGACGCTCACCACAACGGCGGCCCAACCCACCGCGCTCCGGTGCGAGCAACTCACCGACCCGCTGGGGATCGATACCCGCCACCCCCGCCTCAGCTGGCAGCTCACGGCCGACGCCAATGACATCCGCCAAACCGCCTGGCAGATAATCGTCGCCTCCACCCCCGAACTCCTCGCAAAAGACAAAGGAGACTGCTGGACATCGGCAAAGACGGAAAGCGATCAGTCCCGCATGATCGCCTATGCCGGCACGCCCCTGAAAAGCGGCCACAACTATTATTGGAAAGTAAAGGCCTGGACAAATACGGGCGCCGCAACATGGAGCACGCCCGCACACTGGTCCATGGGCCTCCTCGAAGCCGGCGACTGGAAAGCGAAATGGATCGGCTACGACAACGGATTCCCCTGGGACAGCGTTTCCAAATTCTCCCGCCTCTCCGCCCGCTATTTCCGCAAGGAATTCAAAGAACCCAGCCCCATAAAGCGGGCAACGCTCTACATCGCCGGCCTCGGCCACTATCTCGTCGCCATCAACGGTCAGCCCGTCGGCGACCAGGTTCTCGCCGAATCCCCCACCGACTACACAAAAAGTGTAAAATACAACAGCTTCGACGTCACCGCTGCCCTCCGCGCCGGCGCCAACGCCATCGGTGTGACCCTCGGCAACGGCCGCTTCTTCACCATGCGTCCGAAGTACAAACCGCAAAAGATAAAAGAGTTCGGCTTCCCGAAACTGCTCCTCCAACTGGATGTGGAAGATAATAAAGGCCACCATCGGACGATCGTCAGCGACGACTCCTGGCGCTTCACCGCCGACGGCCCCATCCGCACCAACAACGAATACGACGGCGAAGAATATGATGCCACAAAAGAGTTTCCCGGCTGGACAAACCCCGGCTTTGACGATAGCCGCTGGCTAAAGCCCCAATACAGCCCCCCGCCCGGCGGCCGCCTCTCGGCCCAGATGAACGAACCCATCAGGGTCATGATGACCGTTACCCCCGTCTCCATAAAGCCCCTCAACGCATCTACCTACATCCTCGACATGGGACAGAACATGGCAGGCTGGCTGCAGCTAACTGCAAGGGGCAGTCGCGGCCGGAAGATCGTCCTCCGCTTCGCCGAGACCCTGCAGCCCGATGGCGATCTCTACACGGCCAACCTCCGCGACGCAAAGGCCACCGATAGCTATACCCTGAAAGGGGAAGGCGAAGAGACCTGGCATCCCGTCTTCGTCTTCCACGGATTCCGGTACGTATCCATCACCGGCTATCCCGGCACCCCCGACCCGAAAGACTTCGAAGGCCAGGTCGTCTATGACGACCTCCCCACGATCGGCCACATCGAAACATCCGATACCCTCCTCAACCACATTATCAAAAACGCCTGGTGGGGGATCAACGCCAACTACAAAGGCATGCCCGTCGATTGCCCCCAACGCAACGAACGGATGCCCTGGCTCGGCGACCGCGCCACCGGCTCCCTCGGCGAAAGCTATCTCTTCGCAAACGAAAATCTCTATGCCAAATGGCTGGAGGATATCGAAGAATCCCAAAAGCCCACCGGCTCCCTGCCCGACGTAGCCCCCGCCTACTGGAACTACTACTCCGACAACATGACCTGGCCCGGTACCTATATTCTCATCGCCGACATGCTCTATAACCAGTTCGGCGATTCCCGGCCCATTCAAAAACACTATGCCTCGATGCAGCGCTGGCTCCACTATATGAGCGCCAGATACGAACACGACGGCATCATGACAAAAGATAAGTACGGCGACTGGTGCGTTCCTCCCGAGTCTCCGCACCTGATCCACTCAAAAGACTCCCTGCGCAACACCGACGGAACGCTGATCGCAACGGCCTATTACTACCATCTCCTCACCCTGATGGAAAAATTCGCCGGCCTGCTCCACCAACCCGATACCTTCTCAAAACATGCCGCCGCCGCAAGAACGGCCTTCAACAAACAATTCTTAAAACCCGGCCACTACTCCAATAATTCGGTTACCGCCAATCTCCTGCCGCTTACCTTCGGCATTACACCCGACCAACAACGCGCCGCCATAGTCCGGCAACTCATCAACCGCATCGGCCAGGATAACGATCATATCAGCACCGGCGTCATCGGCACCCAATGGCTGATGCGCGGGCTGACCGAATTCGATCACCCCGATCTGGCGCTGCAAATCGCCACCAACAAAGATTATCCAAGCTGGGGGTATATGGTCGAACACGGCGCCACCACCATCTGGGAACTGTGGAACGGCAACACCGCCGACCCGTCAATGAATTCCCAGAATCATATCATGCTGCTAGGCGATCTTCTTACCTGGTGTTTCGAAGACCTGGCAGGCATCGCCCCCGCGGAACCCGGTTTCAAAACGGTCCGGATGCACCCAGCCTTCCCAAAAAACCTCAACTTTGTAAAAGCTTCCTATGAAAGTCCCTACGGACTGATAAAAAGCGAATGGCGCCGCGACGGCGACACCATCACCTGGGATGTCACCATTCCACCCAATACCCACGCCATCGTCAATAACACCAGGATCAACTCGGGCACTTATCATTACACATTAAAAACTGACAAATCGATATGAAGCACGTTACCCTCCTCCTCCTTCTGGCCGCAACCCTGACAGCGGGCGCTCAAACGCCCGACTCATCCACCGAAAAGCGCGCCGCCTCCTGGGTCGCCTCCCTCCAACTGAACGACGCGGCAAAAGAAGCCCGCATCACGACCGTCATCGCCACCCATCTCACCCGCGTCCGTGACTGGAATAATGAGCATCCCTATACCACCGTGCCGGCCGGCATCGACCCCGCCACCGGTAAGCCACTCTCCGCCATGGACCGCACCATCATCGCCTGCTCCGCTCTGCCCCACACAGCCCATGACAGCCTCATGGCCGGGCTTCGCAAAGACCTTACCGAAGACCAGGTGGAACTCATCCTCGACAAATACACCATCGGAAAGGTCGCCTTCACCCTCAATGGCTACAAAGCGATCGTTCACGACCTCACCCCACAGGAAGAAGCCACCATCCTGGCCAACCTGAAACAGGCCCGTGAGCAAGCCGTCGACTTCAAGAATGTCAAAGAGGTCTCGGCCATCTTCGAGATTTATAAAACAAAGAACGAGCAATATCTCAACAGCAACGGCCGCAACTGGCACGAACTTTTCAAGGCCTATGTAAACGAACAAAAAGCAAAAAAAGCAGCCGCAAAACAAGGTAAATGACAAGATCAGCATCGATATTCCTCGGCCTCCTGCTCACAGCCGCCAGCGCGGTCCGTGCGCAGTCCCCCGCCATCATCCGCGAAGAATTCATCTATGATACCGCATCCTTCCCCGAATGTCATGCGGCTACCATCGCCGAGACCCCGAAAGGGCTCGTAACCGCTTTCTTCGGCGGCACCAAAGAACGCAACCCCGACGTCTGTATATACGTCAGCCGGAAAGATCAGGGTTCGACAAAATGGTCCGCCCCCGTCAACGTTGCAAACGGCATCCAGAGCAGTACACTTCGGTACGCCTGCTGGAACCCCGTACTCTACCAGATCCCCGCCGGGGACCTCCTCCTCTTCTATAAGGTCGGCCCCAGCCCGGCCAAATGGAAAGGCTGGCTCATCCGCAGCAAGGACGGCGGCACCACCTGGTCCAAACCCGAGTCCCTGCCGGAAGGCATTCTGGGCCCCATCAAAAACCAACCCGTGCGTCTCGTCAACGGCGCGCTTCTCTGCCCGACGAGTACGGAAGGCAACGGCTGGCATATCCATTTCGAACAAACCACCGATGCCGGCCGGACCTGGCAATCCTCGACACCACCCGCCGATACCTTCCGGGCGATCCAGCCGACACTCCTGCGGTACAAGAACGGCTCCATCCAGGCGCTGAGCCGCAGCGAGAACCGCGCGATCCTGTCCACCGTCTCGAAGGATAACGGTCACAGCTGGTCGCCACAGCAACCCATCGGCCTGCCCAACAATAACTCCGGCATCGACGGCACTACACTCGCCGACGGCCGGCAGCTGCTGGTATACAACCACGTCCTCCCGCCCCCCGGTGCGACAAAAGGCGAACGCTCCCCACTAAACGTCGCCCTCTCCCCCGACGGGATCACCTGGTACGCAGCCCTGGTCCTCGACGACGATCACACCGGCCAGTATTCCTATCCCTCCGTGATCCAATCCGCCAACGGGAAAGTGCATATCGTCTATACCTGGCATCGCAAGAAGATAAAATACGTGGAGATCGATCCCGAAAAACTAAAACTCGAAAAAATAGAGAATGGCATTTGGCCATCCTCGATAAAAAAATAAAGGAGGTTTCTATGATATCGCAGGAAAGGAAATTTGTCCCCGTCATGATCACTCCCTTCAACCTGAAGGCAAAAGTCGATCTCGACGCCGTCTCCGTCCTGGTGGAGTTCTACCTGGCCGCAGGCGTCAAAGGCTTCTTCGCCAACTGTCTCAGCAGCGAAATGTATAGCATCAGCGAAGACGAACGCCTCGAACTCACCCGGCATGTCGTCCGCGCCGTCGACGGCCGCGTACCGATCGTAGCTACCGGCTCCTTCGGACTCACCATCGAAGACAAAGCCGACTTTACCGCCCGCATCTATGACACCGGCATCGACGCGGTGATCCTCATCACCGGGCACTTCGCCAATGTGGAAGACGACGACGAGGTCCTTCTCCGCAACTTCCACAAGATGTTCCGGCTCACCCGCGACATCCCCCTGGGTCTCTATGAGTGTCCCGCCCCCTACAAGCGGATCATCACCCCGGAAGTCTTCAAAAAACTGCTCGACACCGGCCGCCTCGTTTATCACAAGGATACCTCCATCGATCTGGAAAAGGTCAAGGCAAAACTCGATGTCCTCAACCATGGGGACTATGGACTCGAATTCTACGATGCGCACACGCCAAACGCCATGTACTCCCTCCAGATGGGCGCCAGGGGCATGTCCTCCATCTCGGGCAATTTCTATCCCGAGATCCTCGTCTGGATGTGCAACAACGCGACAGACCCCCAACGCCAGGAAGATGTCCGTTGGCTGCAAGGCGAACTAAGCCGGGTAGACCCGCTGATCCATATCGCCTATCCCCTGAGCGCCAAATATTTCCTCCAGAAACGCGGACTTCCCGTTCGCACCATCAGCCGGGCCCATGCCCTCGAGCTGACGATCCAGCAAAAGCAAACCCTGGACGACATCCACGAAAGCTTTCTCGGCTGGTGCGAAAGACTGGATATCCAACCCGTTCAGACCAGCCGCCTCGTCCGCCCAAAAATGCCGCTCGATCCCCCTATCTGATAACCTATGTTACCACTACGCATATCATTCCCCGGAAAATTGGTTGTCGGCAACCGGTGCATCGATCAACTCCCTGAGGAGATCGCAACCCTTGCCCCTGCCCGGGTTTTCATCCTGACCATTACCCCCTTACTGAATACCCTCCAACCGGTCATCGCCAAACTCGAAGAAAAAGGTATCCACGTCGTCGTATACACGGCCATCACCCAGGAACCGTCCTTTGTGGACTTTAATCGCGTCATGGCGGAGGCCACCCCCTTCGATCCCGATCTCGTCCTCGGCATCGGCGGTGGCAGCGTACTCGACATTGCCAAATTGGTAGCCGCCCAGTTGGGCAACGATCAACCCCTTGAAGCAGTCATCGGCATCGGTCTGCTGAAAGGCAGGACAAGAAAGCTCGTCTGCCTTCCGGCCACCTCGGGCACCGGCAGCGAGGTCTCCCCAAATGCCATCCTCGTCGACGATAAGGACAACCAAAAGAAGGCGGTCATCAGCCCCTTCCTCCTGCCCGACATCGTATACGTCGATCCGTTACTGACCATCAGCGTACCGCCCGCAATTACCGCGGCCACGGGACTCGACGCCCTGACCCACTGCCTCGAAGCCTATACCAACAAGTTCGCTCAGCCGTTTATCGACCTGTTTGCCTTCGAAGGGATGCGACTCATCGCCGGCCACCTGGTTCGCGCCGTCCGCAACGGCGCCGACGAAGAAGCGCGGTCACAGGTGGCGACGGGCAGTCTGCTGGGTGGGTTCTGCCTCGGCCCCGTCAACACCGCCGCCGTCCACGCATTATCCTATCCCCTGGGCAGCCGCTTCCACCTGCCGCATGGGCTGTCCAACGCCCTCTTGCTGCCCTATGTAATGGAATTCAACATCCCCGCAGCACCCGATCGGTATGCCGGCGTCGCCCGCGCCCTCGGCTGCAACACCGCCGAAGAAGGCGTGACAAAGATCCGGGAACTGATCCGTGATTGCGGCATCCCCGCAACGCTAAAAGAAGTGGGCGTGCCCTTCGACGCCATCGAAACCATGGCCGCCGACGCGATAAAGATCACGCGGCTGCTCAACAATAATCCCCGACCCGTCTCAAAAGAAGACGCCGTCGCCATCTACAAAGCAGCATATGAATAAAAAATATAGTGGCATCATCGTGCCGGCCATCACCCCGTTGAATGCAGCCCGCACCCTCGACACAAAGGCCGTCGAAAAACTCCTCCCGCTGTTCCCGCATTCTTTTATCCTCGGTACAACGGGTGAGTTCCCCTCCCTGTCGGGACGCCTGAAAGAGGAATACATTCGCCTCGCCGCCCGCATAAAGAAGCCCGGCCAGCATCTGTACGTCGGCATCTCGTCCAACTGCTTCGCCGACTCCGTCGAGTACGCCAATATCGCCGCCGAAGCCGGCGCAGACCTCGTAGTGGCCAATCTGCCATCCTACTACCAGTTAAGTGAAACGCAGATGCGCAATTATTTTCAAACACTCGCCGATGCGGTCCCCCTTCCCCTGGTCATCTACAATATCCCGTCAACCACCCATCATTCGATACCCCTGCCCCTTATAGACGAACTCAGTCATCATCCGAACATCGCCGGTACAAAGGACTCCGAACGCAACGACGAACGATTGAAGCAGTCCCTGCAACTTTGGGCAAACCGAAAAGATTTCAGTCACTTCCTCGGCTGGGCCGCCAAATCCGCCGAAGCCCTGCTCAACGGCGGCGACGGCCTCGTACCGAGTACCGCCAACCTTGATCCGGGCATTTACACCGATATGGAGAAAGCCGCAGCCGCCGGCAACAGCACGGAACTCAACCGCCTGCAGGAATTGTCTGACAGCCTCGGAAACAGCTATCAGGGCCACGGCACCGGTGAGACCATCGGCCGGCTGAAACGCCTTATGCACGATAAAGGCCTCTGCCAACCCTATACAATGCTACCGTTATGAACAAACCAATTATAGGGATCACAATGGGCGATCCCGCCAGCATCGGACCGGAGATCGCCATAAAAGCACTGCTCTCGGAAAAGGTCACGGATATCTGCCGCCCGATCATCGTCGGCGACGCCGCTACCCTCGACTATACCATCGATCACCTGAAATGGAACGCCCGCATCCATCCCGTCTCGACAATTTCCGAAGCCGTCTTCCAACCCGGCATCATCGACGTCCTCGACATGGAAACCGTCGATCTCGACAAACTGGTCTGGGGCCAGGTATCCGCCATGGCCGGTCATGCCGCCTTCGAAGCGGTACGGAAGGTCATCGAACTTGCCATGGCCGGAGAAGTCGATGCAACCGTCACCGGCCCGATCAATAAGCGATCGATCAACGACGCCGGACATCATTTCGCCGGTCATACGGAGATCTATGCCCACTATACTTCAACAGCCAAATACGGCATGCTCCTCGTCGAAGAGAACCTCAAGGTCATCCACGTCTCGACCCATGTCTCGCTCCGGCAGGCCTGCGATCTGGTAAAAAAGGATCGCGTGCTCGCCGTCATCTCCCTGCTGCAGGATGGACTCCTCCGCCTCGGCGAAAAAAACCTGCTCATCGGCGTGGCCGGCCTGAACCCGCATGCCGGCGACTCCGGGCTCTTTGGTACGGAAGACGATCAGGAGATCCTTCCCGCCGTCCTCGAAGCCCGGAGACAAGGCTACGACGTCGAAGGACCCGTGCCCCCCGATACCCTTTTCGCAAAGGCGGCCACGGGCCACTATGGCGGTGTGGTCGCCATGTATCATGACCAGGGACATATTCCCTTCAAGCTAAACGGCTTTAAATGGAACGCGGAAAAACAGCGCATGGATAGCGTAAAAGGGGTCAACATCACCCTGGGGCTACCCATCATCCGGACAAGCGTCGACCACGGCACGGCCTTCGAGATCGCCGGCAAAGGGATCGCAAGCCCCGATGCCATGATCCTGGCCATCGAAGCAGCCGTACAGCTTAGTAAAAACCAACCGAAAAAATGATAGCGGTCATCGCAGACGATCTCACAGGCGCCGCCGAACTGGGCGGCATCGGCCTCCGCCACGGTCTCACCACCGAGATCCGCACCGCCGTAGGCACTGCGACAAACGCCCAGCTGCTCGTCATCGCCGCCGACAGCCGCTCAAAAAAGCAAGCGGACGCCATTGAAGAGATGACGGTCATCACCCGCGAGCTCCGTCTCCTGAAACCGGAGTTCATCTACAAAAAGACCGACTCTGTCCTTCGCGGCCATGTCATCGCCGAACTAAAAGCACACCTCCAGGCCCTCGACTACCGCCTGGCGCTGCTCATCCCCGCCAATCCATCCCTGGGCCGCACCATCCGCGACGGCCACTATTATCTGAATGACAAACCCATCCACCAGACCTCTTTTTCCATCGATCCCGAGTTCCCCGTCGTTAGCTCCGATCTGCAGGATATGCTGCATACAAAAGATCAACCCATCCCCATCCGCAAACCCAGCGATGAACTTCCGGTGCGCGGCATCGTTGTAGGCGAGGTACGATCCAATGAAGATCTGCACCACTGGGCGAAAAGCATCCCGCCAAAAACCCTGTTGGCCGGTGCAGCCGGTTTCTTCTCCGCCATCCTCGATACCCGCTATCCTACGATACCCTCCGCCATCCCCACCCTGAAAAGCCCCATTCTTTACGTCAGCGGCAGCACCTTCGAACCCAACCGCATCCTCATCCGCGAACAGGCCGCCAACGGCGGGCCCGTCACCTGGCTATGGGAACCCGGTTGGCAAAACTCCCTTCTCTCCAACCTGCAAGATCGCCGCCAGGCGATCGTTGCCATGAACCCCTCCAACGATCCGGCTTTGCAACTCCGCACCAGGATGGCCAGCGACCTGGCCCCTATCCTGAAACAGGTAAACCCCGCGGAGCTGATCATCGAAGGCGGCTCTACCGCCTACGCCATCCTGCAACAGATGGGCTGGCACACCTTTATTCCCGAACAGGAACTCGCCCAGGGCGTCGTTCGCATGAGCGTACCCGAAGCCTCCGGCCTGCACATCACGGTAAAACCCGGGAGTTATGCCTGGCCGCCATCCATTAGCTACTAACAACGAATTCCCCATATGAACAGATCGTTAAACATCGCCGATATCCTGATCATCGCTTTCTTCCTGGCCCTGACGCTCTACCTGGGGCTGCGCCATGCCCGGAGAAAACAATCCACCCAATCCTATTTCCTCGCAAAGGGAAAGATTCCCGCCTGGGCCATCGGCATGTCCTTGCTGGCCAGCATGATCAGCAGCGTCACCTTCCTCGCCTATCCCGGCGAAGGGTTTTCCTCCAACTGGATACTCCTCGTCCAGGGCCTGATGGTCCCCGTCGTACTGCTCGGCATCATCTGGTTCGTCGTCCCCCTCTATCGCAAAGTCATCGGTCTGAGCACCTATGAATATTTTGAGAAACGGTTCGGCACGTTCGCCCGCTATTACAGCTCCCTCGCCTTCGTGCTTCGCCAATTCTCCGCCATGGGTACGATCTTCTTCCTGCTCGCCCTGGCCCTCAGCAAAATGCTCGGCTGGAATACGACCGCGATGATCGTCGGCATCGGCACGATCATCATTTTCATCAATCTCCTCGGCGGCATCGAAGCGGTTATCTGGCTGGACGTCTTCCAGGGTTTCATGCTCTTCGCCAGCGGCATCACCTGCCTGCTCATCCTCCTGTTCACCGCGGCGCCTTCCCCCGCGGAGGTGGTCCGCATCGCAAGGGCCGGACACCATACCGGCTTTGGCCCCTACAGCTTCGATTTCACCCATCTCACCTTCATCGTAATGGCCATCAACGGCGTCTTCTATGCCATCCAGAAATACGGAACGGATCAGACCGTCGTCCAACGCTACCTTACCGCGAGAACCGACAAGGCCGCCATCCGCGCCTCCCTGATGGGCGTCCTCCTCACCGTACCCGTATGGATGCTCTTCATGTTCATCGGCACCGGTCTCTTTGTCTATTATCAAACCCATTCCCTGCCCGGCGGCACCCGCGCCGACGCCGTATTTCCCTATTTCATCATGACCCGCCTGCCAACCGGGGTCGTCGGCTTCATCCTCTCGGCAATGAGCTCCGCCGCCATCTGCAGCATGAGCGCCGACCTTAACTCCCTCGGCGCCGTCGGCGTGGAAGACTATTACAGAAAATTCCGGCCGCGACGTGACGACCAGCACTATCTTCGCGCCGGTAAATGGATCGTCACGATCGCCGGACTCATCTCCATCGGTATCGCCATGCTCTATGTCAACGCCGGCAGCGGCGGAGTGCTCGGGATCGTCTTCTCACTGTATGCCATCTTCAGCGGCGGCATTTCCGGCATCTTCCTGCTCGGCCTCTTCAGCCCCCGCACCAACCGGCAGGGGATGAACATCGGCATCATCGCCTGTATACTCTTCACCTCCTACGCCTTTCTCACCTCCACCAAAATAGGCCTGGGCGAACATAAATCCCTGCTCCTCGATCTCGGCCGCTTTAATTTCACCCATCATACCCTGATGCTCGGCGTATACAGCCACCTCGTCGTGATCGTCGTCGGCTACCTGGCGAGTCTCTTCTTCCCAAAACCGCAGATCGACCCAAACCTCCTGTTCAGCGGCTGGCGCAGAGCCCGCAGACTCGAACGCAAATCCCAACTCGTTGCCGTCACCCTGCTCATCCTCGTCTGCACCGGCACTCACGCGCAGGAACCCTATAAACGCAGCTTCGAAAAAGGCGTCATAGCCCTCGACCATCTCGCCTCCCAATATCACAACAAAACCGAATGGGAACTCCGCCGCGCCCAACTGCAATCCTGCCTGTACCAGGCATTAGACCTGAACCCACTTCCGCCAAAACTCACCACCCCCGCCATCACAACCCCCTGGCGGAAAAAAGCCGGCTACGAAGTGGCCAACATCGCGATCCAACTCATCCCCGGTCTCTACGTCAACGGATCGATATACCGACCGCTAAAGATAAAAGGCCGCATCCCCGTCATCCTCAATCCCGACGGTCACTTCGAACACCATCGCTATCGCGCCGACTGCCAGATCCGCTGCGCCGCCGAAGCCCGCATGGGCGCCATGGCCGTTAGCTATGATCTCTTCGGCTGGAACGAATCCCTCCTCCAGTTCAGGTTCGAAAACCACCGCACCCCGCTGGCCATGACCATCCAGCTGCTGAGCGGCATCCGCATCCTGGACTATCTCCTTTCCTTACCCGAAGCCGACAAGGACAGGGTAGCGGTCACCGGCGCCTCCGGCGGCGGCACCCAGACCGTTCTGCTGACAGCCCTTGACGATCGCATAAAAGTCTCCGCGCCCGTCGTCATGGTCTCTTCCTACTTCGACGGTGGCTGCCCCTGCGAACACGGCCGCCCCGTCCACGCCTGCGCCGGCGGCACCGACAACGTCGAACTCGCCGCCATGGCCGCTCCCCGGCCCCAACTGCTCGTATCCGACGGCCACGACTGGACCGCCCATATGCCCGAACACGATTTTCCCTATCTGCAGCATGTCTATAGCTATTTCGGCGACACCTCCCTCGTACAGAACGTCCACCTGCCCGCCGAAGGCCATGACTACGGTCCCAACAAACGCATCCCCGTATATCATTTCCTGGCAAAACACCTCGGCCTCGACCTCAAAGCCATCCAACACAAGGACGGCTCCATCGATGAAAGCCGCTGCGCCGTCGAACCCGACTCCGCCCTCTTCACCTTCGGCCCCCACGGAGAAAACCTCCCCGCCAACGCGATCATGGGTTTCGCCAACCTCGAACGCGCCTGGGCCCATCGCTATGACGCAAAACCGCAATCCGGCGCGACATCCCCTGCCGGCGTAAATAGTATCCCAGTCCCCCGTTATAAGGTCGCCGTCGTCGATCTCATGCTCCTCAAACGCCAGAAGCTCGGCGCCATCCCACTCGCCAGAACCGTCGGCGCCGACGGCCTCGAACTCGATATGGGCGGGCTCGGC
Source organism: Puia sp. (assembly GCF_036500295.1). Lineage (NCBI taxonomy): Bacteria > Pseudomonadati > Bacteroidota > Chitinophagia > Chitinophagales > Chitinophagaceae > Puia > Puia sp. The sequence continues at coordinate 14,645 of NZ_DASYCH010000038.1, forward strand.
ACCCGCGAAACCTTCGGGAACACCCTGACCACCGACTCCATCCGCCGCCAGTTCCTCGAGACCGCCCAGGCCGACAGCATCGAATTCGCCTCGGTCGCATTGACCGGCTTCTACTCACAAAACTTCGCCACCCGCCCCACCTACCAAAAGAACATAGCCGATGCCATCGCCACAATGAAAAGCATGCATATCCGCATCGCCTTCCTCCCCCTCGGCGTCAACGCCGACCCCGGCAAACATCCCGAGCTGCGACCCGCCCTCGTCCTGCGCCTCCGGATCGCGGGTAAAATGGCCGAAAAGGCCGGAGTCGTCATCGGGATCGAAACAACCCTCCCGGCCGCCGAAGAACTAAAATTTCTAAAAGAGATAGGTTCCCCCGCGGTCAGATCCTATTTCAACTTCGCCAACGCCATCGACGCCAAACGCGACCTGGTAACCGAACTAAAAACCCTCGGCAAAGACAATATCTGCCAGATCCATTGCACCAATACCGACGGCGTCTGGCTACAGAACGACAGCGCCATCGACATGAAAAAAGTGAAAGCGACGCTGGATGAAATGGGGTGGAGCGGCTGGCTCGTCGTCGAACGCTCCCGCGACGCGAAGGACGTACACAACGTCAAAAAGAACTTCCGGGCCAATACCCGCTACGTCCAATCCATCTTCCAACCCGGCGCTACCATCGAAGTGTCACCAAACGGTAAGAGCCTGAGCACCGCCCTGCGCGAAGCCCGCAACCTTCGCCGCCTCGCCGACCCCTCGGCAAAACACGGCATCCGCATCGTCCTCAAAGGCGGCGAATACCCGCTCTCCGAACCCATCTTCCTCCGCCCCGAAGACAGCGGCACCCCCACCAGCCCCACCACCATCGAAGCCGCCCCCGGAGAAACACCCGTCCTCAGCGGCGCCATCGACATAAAGAACTGGCGCAAATCCACCGGCAACGGTTGGGAAGCCGATATCAACACTCCCTTCCGCGAGCTCTGGGTCAACGGCATAAAAGCCACCCGTGCCCGCGATGTCGACGACGACGATCAGATGCCCAGAATTCTTTCTGTCGACAAAAAGAACCAGGCCATCTATATCCCCGCCACGCGCCCCCTCCCCGCCAACCCCGGTAAGATGGAAATGGTCATCCACCAGATGTGGGCCATCGCCATCCTTCGCATCAGGTCGATAGAAAAGATTAACAACAGCTATAAACTCACCTTCAAAGAACCCGAATCCCATCTCGAGTTCGAACACCCCTGGCCCGCACCCGTCCTCGACAGCGCCCATAAACAGAATGGCAGCTCCGCCTACTATCTCACAAACGCCCGCGAATTCCTCGACCATCCCGGCGAATGGTATGCCGACGAAGAAAAAGGAAAGCTCTATTACTGGCCGCGCCCCGGCGAAGACCTGAACACCGCACAGGTTCGCGCCCCCCTGCTCACGAATCTGGTTGTCGCCCGGGGAACCATCGACAATCCCATCCACGATATCCAATTCAACGGAATTCAGTTCTCCTTTGCCGGTTGGCTCCGGCCCTCCCGGCAAGGCCATGTCCCCCTCCAGGCCGGCATGTTCCTCCTCGAGGCCCAGAAACTAAAGATTCCCGGTACCCCCGATAAAAAAGGCCTCGAAAACCAGGCCTGGATCGGTCGCCCCGCCGCCGCCGTCGAAGTTTCCTATGCACACGATCTCCGCTTCGGCCATTGCACTTTCACGCATCTGGCCTCCACCGGCCTGGATTTCGTCCGCGGCACCTTCAACGATACCACCACCCATTGTCTCTTCCGCGATATCGGCGGCACCGCCTTCCAACTCGGCGTTTATTCCGATCCCGCATTCGAAACCCATCTGCCTTATAACCCCACCGACACAAGAGAGGTCTGTCACGACGAATGGATCACCGACAATACCGTCACCGACTGCACCAATGAAGACTGGGGAACCGTCGGGATCAGCGCCGGCTATGTCCACGATATCCATATCGAACACAACGAGGTCAGCGAAGTGTCCTACTCCGGTATCTGCGTCGGCTGGGGCTGGACCCGCACCATCAACTGCATGCACAACAACAGCATCATCGGAAATTATGTCCACCATTACGCAAAACATATGTTCGACGTCGGCGGGATCTATACCCTCTCGGCACAGCCGGGTACCCTGATCATGGACAATCGCATCGACGCGATCTACCATCCGCCCTATGCCCATGATCCCAATCACTGGTTCTGGTTCTATTTCGACGAAGGCTCGTCCTTCATCACCATCAAAGACAACTGGTGCCCGGGGGATAAGTTCATGCACAACGCAAACGGACCGGGTAACACCTGGGAAAACAACGGACCTACAGTATCAGACAACATAAAGAACGCCGCAGGCGTAAGAAAATAAACAGTATGCTAAAAATCGGGATCCTCGGCCTCGGCGAAGGCCGCAGCACCATGTCCGCCGCCCTCAACAGCCCCAAATGGGAATTAAAAAAGATCTGCGATCTCAACGAAGACCTCTGCCGCCACCGCGCGGAAGAATTCAACTTCCCGAACTATACACTCGACTACAACGATCTGCTCACCGATCCCGGCATCGACGTGATCGGCATCTATACCCCCGACAAGTTCCATGCAACCCATGTGAAAATGGCGCTCTCCCATGGCAAACACGTCGTCTGCACAAAACCCTTTATCGACAACCTCGCCGACGCAAAGGACATCCTCGGTCTCGTTGCCTCCACAGGTAAAAAGGTGTTCGTCGGGCAAAGCTCCCGCTTCTTCGAACCCATGCGCCGCCAGCGACAGGATTATGAAGCAGGCCTGATCGGCGAATTGATCACCGTCGAAGCCTACTACCACGCCGACCACCGCTGGTTCCTCGAAAAAGGCTGGTCCCTCGAATCCAAATTCAAATGGCTCTATGGCGGCCTCAGCCATCCCGTCGACCTCGTCCGCTGGTACCTCCCTGATATTACCGAGGTCATGGGCTACGGCATGCTTAGCGCCAACGGGAAAAAAGGCGGCCTCCATCACGAGGACACCATGCACTTCATCTTCAAGGCAAAAGACGGCCGCGTGGCCCGCGTCAGCGGCGCCTACACCGGTCCGGTCCAACCCGTCACCCGCGACAGCGAAATGAGCTGTATCCTGCGGTCGACCGAAGGTTGCAGCCAGGCCGATTATATGGATCTCCGCTATGCCGTCACCACCAACACCGGTGAGGAAAAGATCATCACCTGGGAACACAAACTAAAACACTATTTCCGCTTCGAAGGCAAAAGCCATCACGCCGGGGAATATCAAAACTACCTCGAGTACTTTCACGATTGCCTCGAATCAAACCAAACGGCCTATCCCGACGTCCGCGAAGGCATCGGCACCATCGCCCTTCTAAAAGCCATGGAAGAGTCCCTGGCGACCGGCCTGCCGGTAAGCGTCGCGTCCATTCTAAAAACCCATGGCCTATGAGATACCTGCTCCAGCCGGTGGACTTCATCATCATCGCCATTTATTTCCTCATCCTGTTCGCCATCGGCTATTGGGCAAGCTTCGTCCGCAAAAAGAAAGCAAACGAGAATCTCTTCCTCGCCGAACGTTCTCTCGGCTGGGCAAGCATCGGCCTGAATATGTGGGGCACCAACGTAGGTCCCTCCATGCTGATCGCCTCGGCCAGCATCGGCTATACCACCGGGATCGTCGCCGGCAATTTCGCCTGGTACGCCTTTATCTTCATCCTGCTGCTGGCCGTCGTCTTCGCTCCCCGCTACCTCGGCGCAAGAGTCTCGACCCTGCCGGAATACATGGGACTGCGCTTTGGGGAATCCACCCGCACCATCCTCGCCTGGTATACCCTGATCACGATCCTCATCTCCTGGCTTTCACTCGGCCTCTTCGCCGGCGGAGTCCTCGTCCGTCAGCTCCTGGGGCTGCCCATGTGGCTTTCCGTGATCACCATGGTCATCCTCGCCACCTTCTTCACCGCCGCGGGCGGCCTCAAAGCCATCGCCTATACGAACGTGTTCCAGATGCTGCTGCTGATCGCCGTCTCCGCGGCCCTCGTCTACATCGGCATCGCAAAGGTCGGCGGCGTCACCGCACTCTTCGCAAAGACACCCCGCACCTACTGGAATCTCTTCCTCCCCGCCGGAGATCACAACTACCCCTGGCCCGCCATCATCCTCGGCTATCCCGTAATGGGGGTATGGTTCTGGTGTACCGAGCAGTCCATGGTCCAGTCCGTACTCGGCGCCCGCAACCTCGAGCAGGGACAGCTCGGCGCGAATTTTATCGGCTGGCTCAAGATCCTCGACGTCCCCCTCTTTATCCTCCCCGGAATCCTGTGTTTTATCCTCTATCCCCACCTGAAAAACCCGGATGAGGCTTATCTTACACTGGTAACGCGGCTCTTCCCACCCGGGATGCGCGGGCTCATCATCGTCGTACTCGTCGCCGCCCTCGTCGGGAATATCGGGTCTTCGCTAAACTCAGTCAGCACCGTCTTCACCATGGATATCTATATCAAAAAATATCGCCCCGACGCCACCAACACCGAGATCATCCGCATAGGCCGGATCATCACCATCGCCGGCGCCATCATCTCCGTCCTCATCACCCTGGCCATCGACAATATCAAAGGACTGAATCTCTTCGATGTCTTCCAAAGCGTCCTGGGATTCCTCGCCCCACCTATGTCCGTCGCCTTCCTGCTCGGCGTACTCTGGAAAGGGACCACCGCCCGCGCCATCAACGGGGTACTCACCGTCGGCACGCTCTTCAGCGTAGCCATCGGCGTCCTCTTCCTCTGGGTCTTCCCCGCCTCAAAATACCCCGCCTGGCCGCATTTCCTGCTGCTGTCCTTCTATATCTTCGTCATCATCACCCTCGGCGCCATCCTCGTCTCGAAAACCGGCATCGCATCGGCGCTGCCCGCCATCGCCACCACAAAGCCCACCCGCCGCGTAAAACGCCTCTGGACGATCCTGGCCATCGTGATGATCATCCTCTATATCTTATTCAACGGCTATTCCGCAAAAGCCCAATCCTACATCGCCTACCCCGGCGACTACGAGATCTGGCTTTCCAACCAGGTCCAAAACCGCCGAACCCAACGCGGCACTTTCTTCCCGCCCTTCTGGAAACTCGACAACCACTATATCCTCATCGATTTCCATAAAGCCTTCAACCTGCCCAACGACGACGACATTACCATCCGGGCTCAGGGCCGCTACAACGTCAAACTCGACGGCAAAATGCTCTCCGGCGCCCCCCAATACCTGCACCTCACAAAAGGCAACCATACCCTCGAACTAAAGGTCTACAACCAATCGACCCCACCCGCCCTCTATGTCAGGGGCCGCTATCTCCTCACCGACAGCAGCTGGGACGTCACTTATGAGGACAAGGAATGGATCGACGCCACCGGCAAAGCCTCCGATAAGTCCGGCACCACCTGGCTGCCCGCCGAACCGCTCCCCGGCGACGACCCCGCACACTGGCGCCTCGCCACCGAACCCCACCAGCCGGTCCACACCGAACGAACCGCCAACGGCCTCCTCGTCGATTTCGGCAAAGAGTCCTTCGGCTACATAAGACTCCACGGACTGAAAGGAAAAGGAAAACTCTCGCTCTACTACGGCGAGTCAAAAGAAGAAGCACTCTCCACCGACAGCTGCGAGGTCCTCGATCATCTCGATATCGACCAGCCGCAAACCACCGACTCCACCCTCGAAGGTTCCCGCGCCCTTCGCTACGTCAATATTCAATTCACCGGGGACATCCATCTCGACTCGGCCTCCCTGCTCTTCGAATACGCCCCCCTCACCAACAAGGGGAGCTTTCGCTGCTCCGATCCGCAGATCAACAGGATCTGGGATGTCGCCGCCTATACCTTTCATCTCAACACCCGCGAGTTCTTCATCGACGGGATAAAACGCGACCGCTGGGTCTGGTCAGGCGATGCTTACCAAAGCTACCTGATGAATTATTATCTCTTCTTCGACTCAGCCACCGTTACCCGCACCCTCTGGGCCCTCCGCGGCAAAGACCCGGTGACCAGTCATATCAATACCATCATGGACTATAGCTTCTATTGGTTCATGGGTATCTACGATTACTATCGGTATACCGGTGACAAAAGTTTCATCCGCAACTGCTATCCCCGCATGGTCAGCCTGATGAACTGGATCGAGAACCGCCGCAACAAGAACGGCTGGCTCGAAGGACTGCCCGGTGACTGGCTCTTCATCGACTGGGCCGACGGGCTCTCAAAAAAAGGGGAACTAAGCTTCGAACAGCTGCTCTTCGTTCGCAGTCTCGAAACGATGGCCCTCTGCGCAGACCTCTCCGGCGATCTCGCCGCCGCCAAAAACTACCGCTCCCAGGCCGCTGCCCTCAGACAAAAGCTCTTCACCGACTTCTGGGACCGCCGCCGCCAGGCCTTCATCCATAGCAGCCAGACAAAGGACATTACCCGCTACACCAACATGTTCGCCATCTTCTTCAACTACCTCGACTCGGCACAGGAACAATCGGTAAAGACCCATGTCCTGCTGAACGACAGTATCCAGAAGATCACAACCCCCTACATGCAATTCTATGAGCTCGAAGCGCTCTGCGCTCTGGGCGAACAAAAACACGTACTGAAGGAAATAAAGGACTACTGGGGTGGCATGCTCGCCAATGGCGCCACCTCCTTCTGGGAGAAATACGATCCAAAAGAAAAAGGCGCTCAACACTATGCCATGTACGGCCGCCCCTTCGGTCGCAGCCTTTGCCATGCCTGGGGCGCGAGCCCGCTCTACCTCTTCGGTAAATATTTCCTCGGCGTCCGCCCGCTCACTCCCGGCTATGCCACCTATGAGGTCGAACCACATCTCGGCGGCCTCGAATGGATGGAAGGCGAGGTCCCCACACCGCATGGAAATATAAAACTATCTTGCACCCGCAACCGGCTGACGATCCATACTGCAGGTGGCCGGGGCGTCCTCCGGTTAAAAGGCAAGCGTATCACCCTCGAACCATATAAAGAGTACACGATAAACTATGAGGCTCTCGACTAGCATCCTACTGCTCGCACTCTTCACCTCGGCGACGGCCCAGCAGGCGCCGGACCCAAAACAATTTCTCCATCCGCCCGAAGCGGCACGTCCCTGGGTCTTCTGGTACTGGATGAACGCCGCCGTCTCGAAAGAAGGCATCCGCGCCGACCTGCTCGCCATGAAAACCGCCGGCATCGGCGGCGTCTATCTCATGCCCATCAACGGCATTACCAACCCGCCCCAATATACACCCGCCACCGAACAGCTGAGCCCCCGCTGGTGGGAGATGGTCCGCTTCGCCATGCAACAGGCCGACAGTCTCCATCTCCAGCTCGCGATGCACGCCTGCGACGGCTTCGCCGTCGCAGGCGGCCCCTGGATCACGCCGGCCCTCTCCATGCAGAAGATCGTCTCGACGCGCACCACGCTCGACGGCGGCAAACGCATCAACATCCTTCTTCCCCAACCCGAGACCCTCGAAAACTACTACGAAGACATCGCGGTATTCGCCTTCCCCACACCCGCATCCTGGGACCGCACCGCAACAGGCGGCCCACTAAAATGCGAAGACTTCTGCCATCTTGACTTTTCCTTCGATACACCCTTCACCTGTCGCAGCATCATCATCCACAGCACCAACAACTACCAATCCCAACGCCTGCTCATCCAAACAAGCGACGACGGCATACACTACCATTCTATAGGCCGGCTCATCCCGCCCCGCCACGGCTGGCAGGACGGCGACGCACCGACGACCCATTCCATCCCCGCCACCACCGCCCGCTATTTCCGCTTCGTATACGATAAGACCGGCTCGGAACCCGGCGCCGAAGATCTCGACGCCGCCAAATGGAAACCCGCACTAAAGCTGAATAAGATCCAACTATCGTCCGCTCCCGCGATCAACCAATATGAAGGGAAATCCGGCGAGGTCTGGCGCATCAGCCGCCCATCGACCCGCGAAGACCTGCCCGACTCGGTCTGTATCCCGCAAAGCAAACTCCTCAATCTCACCGCCCGCCTCGACAAACAGGGCCGCCTCATTTGGCAGGCGCCCCCCGGACATTGGACCATCCTGCGCATCGGTCACACCTCCACCGGTCACACCAACGCCACCGGCGGCGGCGCAAAAGGCCTCGAGTGCGATAAGTTCAACCCCGAAGCGATAAAACTGCAATTCGACCGCTGGTTCGGCGAAGCGATAAGACAAGCCGGACCCGAACTGGCCTCGCGCGTATTAAAGATCTTTCATGTCGACAGCTGGGAATGCGGCAGCCAAAACTGGTCACCCGTCTTCCGCGCGGAATTTCAAAAACGCCACGGCTACGATCTTCTCTCTTATCTCCCGGCAATGACCGGCGTACCTGTCGGCAACGCCGCGAAAAGCGAACAATTCCTCCACGACATCCGCGAGACCATCGCCCAGCTCATCCATGATGAGTTCTATGTTACCCTGAAAAAGCTCGCCCACGCCCACGGCTGCGCCTTCAGCGCCGAGAGCGTGGCGCCCACGATGACCAGCGACGGAATGCTGCACTTCAGCGAGGCCGATATCCCGATGGGCGAATTCTGGCTGCGGAGCCCCACCCACGACAAACCCAACGATATCCTCGACGCCGTCTCCGGCGCGCATCTCTATGGAAAGAAGATCGTCCAGGCGGAAGCCTTCACGGAGTTACGCGAAGCATGGGACGAATCCCCCGCGATGCTAAAGCCCCTGCAGGATCGCAACTACGCCCTCGGCATCAATCGCCTCGTCTTTCATGTCTTCGTACACAACCCCTGGACCAACCGCAAACCCGGAATGACGCTGGGTGGGGTAGGGACCTTTCTCCAACGCGATCAGATCTGGTGGCCCATGGCAAAAGCCTGGATCGACTACACCCAACGCTGCCAATGGCTCCTCCAGCAGGGCCGCCCCGTCGCGGACATCGCCGTCTTCACTGGTGAAGAATTGCCGCGCCGTGCTGTTCTGCCCGAGAAACTCGTCGACATCCTCCCGGGACTCGTCGGCCCCGATCGCGTAACGGCTGAGCAACGCCGCCTCGAAAACAAAGGCGAGCCCACGACAAAGCAACCAAACGGTGTCGCCCATTCGGCAAACATGACCGATCCCGCCGACTGGCTCGATCCCCTTCATGGCTACGCCTTCGATTCCTTCAACCCGGACGCCCTCTTTCGCCTGGCAGCCGTCCACAACGGTCGCATCACCCTTCCAGGCGGCGCAAGCTATGCCCTCCTCGTCGTCCCCGGCGCGACAAGCCCCGCCGCCGCAAAAAAACTCGCGCAACTAAAACAACAAGGCGCCACCATCCTGACATCCCCCGTCACCGCAACACAGCTTTCGATCCCACCCGATTTCAACGCACCGCCCGACGCAAGGCTCGCCTACACCCACCGTACGGCCCCCGGCTTCGATATCTACTTTATTTCGAATCAATCCGATCACGAATTTTCCAGCTTTGCCGCCTTTCGGGTCACCGGCCGTGTACCCGAGCTATGGGATCCGCTTACCGGCAACATCGACACCACCGTGAAATACCGGATCACCACCAAAACGACGTTCGTCGATCTGAACATGGACGCCCATCAATCCTTCTTTATCGTTTTTCGTCATAAAGGTTCCCCAACCAATCTCTCCCGCGACGCTACCATTGTCAAAACGACCCTCCACACCGGCCCCTGGACCATCCGCTTCGATACGGTCAAAACCGTCACCACCGACACCCTCTTCGACTGGAGCAGATCACCCGATTCCGCCATCCGCTATTACTCCGGCATCGCCACCTACACCACCAGCTTCGAAGCCAACCCAGCCAAAAAACCTACCTTCCTCGACCTCGGCCAACTCGCCGACATCGCCACCGTCAGGATCAATAAGTTCGACTGCGGAACCGTCTGGACCCACAACAAACTGGACATCACCAAAGCGATCCACGCCGGCGCCAACACCATGACCATCACCGTCGCCAACACCTGGGCCAATCGCCTCACCGGCGATCAGCGCCTCCCGGAGACTCAGCGCCACACCTGGACAAGCGTCACCCCCCACCTTACCGGCCAACTGCTGCAAGCCGGGCTGCTGGGGCCGATCACCCTAAGCGTAAATGCATCGCCTTAACCATAAGCACATTGGCAAGCGGCTCATATTCCGGCGCCGCCTCCACCAACTCCACCTTCCGATAAGTATGGAATAAATAGTTCATCGTCTCCGCAGCCAGCTGCGCACAATACGCACCCGCAATGCACCCATGGATGCCATGGCCAAAAGTCAGCATCATCCGGTTATTCACCCGATGCCGGTCAAACTCCTCCGGTCGCTCAAACACCGCCGGATCTCGGTTCGCCGCCGCCACGACCACCAGCACCGTAGCCCCCGAAGGCACTGTCACCCCATCAAAATGCACCTCCTCCGTCAGCACCCGCCGCGTGTTGTGCACCGGCGAATCATACCGCAACACCTCCGTCACAAAGGATAGAAAGTGATCCATGTCCCAGGACCCAAGCTTCGCAATATCCTCCCGGGCCAACAGATGAAGCAGCGCAAGACTCAACAGTCCCTTCGTAGCATCATAACCCTGGATCAATAGCCCGATCAGATTGCTCACCGCATATTCCCGGGTCTCCTTCGTCAACCCCGGAAACACGACCTCCACCTGCCAGTCCACCAACGGATAGACCACATCGAACGCCGCCTCCAAAGCCCGCGCATCCGTCACCGGCGCCATGATCTTCAGGATAGCGGGCAGCTGCTCCAGGATCACCTCCACATGCCGATCCGAAAATCCAAACCCGGCAAGGATATGCATCGCCGGCAATACCCTCGCCACCGTACCCACCCATTCCACCGTAGCCGCGGAGCCCGGCGGGGGTAACAGCCGCGCAAGCAGGGGCGCAACATCCGCCGCCCGCCGCCCGCGAAACATCCGTAGCGCCATCTCCCGCGCAAGATCATGCGCAGGCGGATTACTGATCCGTACAAGCCGGCGCTTCATCGCCAACGCCGATCCGCCCAGATTGCCATCCGCGACAGACGGGATCAGCATGACGGGATGCGACAGGATCTGCTGGCAATAACGATAGGGATATACGGCCCAAAGCCGCCGCTCCTCATCCCAATAAACCGGCGTGTTCTCACGCCGTTCTTTATAAACGAGATATGGGTCCATGTCCTAAAAATACCTACCTTCCGTCGACAATACTTCAGTCTATGATTAAGGATATCGCGCAACTCATCGGCGATCCCATCCGCGCCGACATCCTATGGACCCTCCTCGACGGTCGCGCTTACACCGCCTCCGAACTGGCGGCGGCCGTAGATACCTCGGCCCCGAATTGCAGCATGCACCTGGCCAAACTGATAAAAGCCGATCTCCTCACCGTGGAGGCCCAGGGACGTCATCGCTATTTTACTTTCTCACGCCCCGAAGTGGCCTATGCCGTCGAAGCGCTCGCCGCCCTGGTACCCCAGCGCACCCGCGAAGCCGCGGAAAAAGAAGACCCGCCGATCCGCATCTGCCGCACCTGTTACGATCACCTCGCCGGCAGGGTAGGAGTGCAGCTGACCGAAAGCCTCCTAAGGCAAAAGCTCCTCACTCCCTCCGAAAAAGAGTTCGACCTCACCCAAAAGGGTACCCGATGGTTTGTCGCCCATGGCGTCGACATCGCATCGCTCCAAAGACAGCGCCGAAACTTTTCACGCACCTGCCTCGACTGGACCGAACGCCGCCCCCACCTTGCCGGTTCCCTCGGCGCCGCATTGCTGCAGATGATGTTTGACGCACAATGGCTCCGGAAGATAGCCAACACCCGCGCCTTGCAGGTGACGCCAAAAGGCCGCAAAGCCCTGACCGAAGAATTAAAATTGGAAATTTGAACTGATCCGTAAGCCCAGGCTGCTGATGTTCGGGTGATCGAGATACGTAAATCTTTTTACGAGATCCAGCCGGAAAATGGTGAAGATATTATAAATGCCCACACTGCCTTCGATATACGGCTTTCCACTCAGTGAATAGGTAGACATGACCCCGTTCGTCAACGGGAATTTCATCTGATTGGGATTCACCGCCGGGTTGTTCTCGTTTCGAAGCCCGCCATACAGGATCTTTCCGCCGATCACCTCCCGCAGGCGCAGCCGCTTCAAGCCGTGGATCTTATTAAAGAAGAAGCCATTGAAGAAATGATCGATATCGATCCCCGCATAGTGATCGCTTACAAACTCGCCGACGTTCATCATATTGTACGCCCGCTGGCTGTAGAAATAGGAAGGATTGCCCGGATGCACCGTCAACAGCGGGAACGGCAACGCCCCGCCCAGATAACCCGCATCGAAGTTGATGTCCGAATAACCCAGCGGCGCGATATAACAACGTTTATAGACATTCAGATGATACGCGTCATAGTTGAAGGCTCCGTTGAATAGCCCTTTCACACCCCTGCTGTATTGAAGCGTGACAATGGGATAGTGATTGATGATATTCACCCTCCCCGCCTTGTTCTGGAAGAACTGCTCATGCGGCGCCCAGCGGATCGAGAAAGAGATCTCGCTGGTGGTCAGCCGGGTAATCGTATCGGCCTGGTCGGCAAAATCCTTATAGATATATACCAGCGATCCCGTAGGCTCCTGCTGCCAGTTCTTGGCGCCCACGGTGAAGGAAAAATGACTGTTAAACTCATGAATATAGGATACCCTCGCCACCCGGCTATACACCCACTTGGAATTGTCCCCGTGGCTGAAAGACGTAAAGAAGTTGTTGGCGACGGCAAAGGTGTTATCCTGGCCCAGCGTGCGAACGTCATATAAATAGCTCGCCTGCACATAATGCTGCGGATAAGTATAGATCGACTTGTTGTTAATGGCGTAGGAAAGCGCGCCATAATATTTCCATCGCTGATCCTTTGTACCATAGGCCGCATAGGACTCCCCAAACCAGCGGGTGCTCAGCTTGGTATTCGTCCGGCCGCCCAGTTTCAGGCGCTGACCCTCGATGGTATTGAAAGTATAAAAGCTGCCAATCGCCCCCACATCGAATTTTCCCGCCGACTTATACCCGGCTGTAAACGCCGTCACATAGTCCATCAGCCGCCGGTAACTCTTCATCTTCACCAGGCTGTCCGTATTGGCATAGGTCTTCGCCTCCGTCTCACTCAGGGCCACCGGCCGTCCGCCGGTCCAAAAACTGTCCGTCTGCTGACTGGCAGGCCCCAGCGTGTCCACCGGCAATCCCCTGAAAACGCTGTCCGGCAAGGGCGAATGATCCACATCCTTCACATTGACTATCCGTTGACCCACCACCCCCGGCGTATGCGGGAATGGACTGAAACTGGCGATCATATCCGATTTCGCAAGATAATAATGCTTCCCCTCTCCCTTCTCGAATTCCTGCTTGACGCTGAAGTCGCGGACATAGTTGAGGTTGATGTGCCGGCTGACACCCAACTCCGCCCGCCGGAGCGCATAGTTGCCATCCATCGTGATATAAAGCATCCCCCGGAAAAGAAGGTCCTCGGGGTTTCTCGGCGTAAAGAACAGCCGGATCAGCTTTTCCCCGTTCTCCACCACGGTATCCCGGATAAAATACATGTAAAAGGTGGGCCCGAGATCGGCGATCGGACTGAGGAACTGCATCGTAAAAGCATTCACCGAATTATCATACAGGTTGATGTCTTCATAAAGCCGGTTCACCGCCATGCTGATCCCCTTCATATCGATAAACTCGCCAAAATCCACGCTCTTCTGCCCGACGACCATTTTCTTATTATCGGTTGGATGCTTCCGGTAGTAATTGTCGGAAGACACTTCCTGGATATAGATCGGCACGAGGGTCTTACCCGGAACGATCGTGGTGTCCTTGTTGTCAAAAAGAAAATGATATTTCTTGATCAGGATATTATCGACAAGGATCTTGGGGATCCTCTCAAGCATCAGCCGCACCTTCTCATATTGCCGGTATTCGGTATAGTCGCTGGCTCCGGGGCCGTTCTGCGGCTTATTGGCGATCACCTTCCGGATCAATTCCACCGCCGGATTGTTCTTATTCCGGTACTTGCCCCGATGGCCTTTTATGACCACAACTTTCAAATCGGTAAAGTTCTTCTCCAGGTAGACCACCATGGGCCCTCCCGCCAGTGGAAGAATGGTCCTTGGCTGATACCCCACCGCCGAGACGGTCAGTTTCGACACAGTAGTTTTGATAGTAATATGAAATTTTCCCTTGTCATCGGTCATAATCCCGCCACGTTCTTTGGCAAGACCGATCGTGGCATTCGAAATAGGCTGATGGGAGAGGGAATCCATGACGGTTCCCGTAACGGTCACCGTTTGTCCGGCAGCGGTTTGAATTAGGATTACCGCTATCCAAAAAAGTACGATCTGTTTTGTTCTAGGAATTGGGTTCGTTTTTTTACTACAACTACAACGTCGGCAAGGTAATTAAATTTCATTCGCGTAACAAGTCCATCCACACCGTCATATCCGAACTTCCCCGATTGGCCCAGGCATAATAAGGAATTAGTCTTACAGGGGTAGATTTTGCCGGTGCTGCCGTCACTTCCTGGTACAATTTTCCATTCCCCGCCGGCAGCAATTTCGCCATCCCCTCAAGCGCCATAAAACGGCTGTTCCCGATGCTCATCGGCCTTGGCTCCAATTTTATCGTGGCCGGTATCGCCACGGTAAACATCGATTGCCCCACCTTAAGATCAGGCGACTCGAGACAATATACCACCGGTCCCCGCCGCACCGCCACCTGACCCTTCGTCTCCTCGACAAGCGGATTGGCCTGGATAAGCACCGCAGGCATCGGCATATTCAACACAATGACATCGCCGGCCTTCCAAACGTGGCTTAACGCCGCATATTTTCCGGCCGTCAACACAACATCGGCCGCCTTCCCATTCACCGTAACACGCGCACCGGTACACCAGCCCGGTATCCGCAAAAAAATTCCAAAAGCCGCGGCAGGCGCCTTCTTCACCGTCAGAACCACCTTCCCATCCCAGGGATAATTCGTCGCCTCATCCAATTCCAGCTCTTTCGTTTTAAGCACATTCCCGCCATACAGCGTTACATACACGCCCTTTTCATTGACACAATACGCATAGTCCGCGACTTCCGCGATCGTGCGCGCAAGATTGGGCGGACAACAGTTTGAAAGCGAAATATATTCTTCACGGCCACCCGACCAGCGCAACGTATAGGGAAAAGCCCGTGATGCGCGCAGGGGATTCGTATAAAAATACCGGTCACCATCGAGGCTCACGCCGGAAAGGACGCTGTTATAAAGAGCCTGCTCCAACACATCCGCATACCGCGAGTCCCCACTCATCAGCAGCATCCGCCAGTTCCAAAGGATATTGCCGATATTGGCGCAGGTCTCACTATGCGCTGTCGTATTCGGTAGCTGATAATCCCGGCCATAGGCCTGGTGCACCTCCTGGATCGCCGCAGGATCATAGGACACGCCGTCCGGTGAAACCCCGTCATACAACGCCCCACACCCACCCGTGATATACATCTTCCGCTGCGTAACATCCTCCCAGATCGCATCGAGACAATGCCGGAGACTGTCATCCCCCGTTTCCGCAACGACATCGGCCACACCCGCATAGAGGTAGTTCGCCCGCACCGCATGCCCCATGGCGACGTGCTGACTCCGAAAAGGCACCCGGTCCTGGTTGTCATCCGTTCCATTACCGACATGCCCCCGGATATCGATCAGATTTTTGGCCAGCTGCAAATACGCGGGATTATTCGTCACGCGATATAGTTCGACAAGTCCCATATAGTGCGAAGGACAGATCGCATCCCGCGCCGACTGTGGCGAGCTATGTTGATAAACGGCCATCAGATGGTCTGCGGCCCGGATGGCCACGGCAAGGAGCGTCTTTTTTCCCGTCGCCCGGAAATGCGCGCAGGCTGCCGTCATAAGATGGCCGACATTATATTTTTCGAAATTCAATTGGTCCTCCGCAGAGACATGTTTACCGTTTCGCTCCTCGATCACCACCGGCGTATGAATATACCCGTCAGCCCGCTGACTCTTTGCGATGACGGCGATCGCATAGTCCATCAGGCTGTCCAGCCTCCGGTCATGCGTGACGGCATACATCGCCGCCATCCCTTCCAGCAGCTTGTAGAAATCCCCGTCATGAAAGGGCGGCCCCGCATGCGATCCCGTATCCAACCCGGCCGCGATCCGGAAATTTTCAAAAGCATGACTGATATCCTTATCCGTATAGATCCGCCATAGATGCGGGAGCATCGAATCCCGGCAAACCGCGAAACGCTCGGCCCAGAAACCTTTCGTCCACCGCACATCACTAATCCCTACACTCCCCAATACCGCATGCGGACGTTGCGCGCATACGCTTGAGCTGACCAGCAACAAAAACAATAGTCGTTTCATCGTAACATAGTTTGTATATCCACTCTCCGGCTCTCCGGATCCACCTTCAGGATCTCCACCTTCCCATGCCGCAATTCGGCTTCCACCGACGTATGATAAGGCGCCCACAATTTAAAATGGACATCCCAATCCCGCGGCCAGGCCGGAAATAAAAAGATCTTCTTCCCATCGGTCTGCAAAAGCATCTCCTGCAAACCGATCATCCCGCTGCCGCCCCAGTTATGATCCGGCACCCAGTCAAAACCCGGTCCCCAAAAGGCGGGGAACCGCCGCGGACCATCGCGCAGTTTCGCGATCGTCAACGCCGCCGCATCCTTCACAAGTCCCAGCCGCGCGGAAAAAATATTATCCTGCTTCCAGCCCACATAACTCCGAAACCGCACCGCATCCGTATCGTATTTATAAGTATTGATCGCCGTATCCAACCCCGGCCGTCCAGGTCCATAGATACCCCAGGGAAAAACCGGATACAACTGGGGACACTCTTTATTGTTGATCCGCTGCCAGGTCTTCGCCGGAGCGATCGTGACATGCCCCTCAAAACTCCGGTAGGAGAGTGCGGGAAGCCGCTTCAGCATCGCTATCCAGGTAGGATCCTTCCCGCCCTTCACTTCGATCAGTTTTGTCAGAACGGTCCTCAAACCCGCAATCGTCGAAGAGGAATTATCGGCCAGCTTATACGTCTCCGCCCCCGATCCCGGATACAGGATCAAATGCCCGGTTGCATCCAGTGACCGGTAGTGCTCATCAAAAAAACGCAAACAACTCTCGACAAACGGTATACAATCCGTTCGCCCCGTCTCCAGCATCATCAAACAAAACTCGAGCACCGTGTCCCACTCATATTCCAGCCAGGCATTGTACTCGACACCCTTGTCATGTCCCGCAGGCATATTCCAGCCATATTCTGCATTGTTCGGCAACCCGAAATTCTCCAGCTGTTCCGCAAAACAAGCCCCCCCATGACCCCAATACACGCGGCTGCGCAACTCGGCGGTCCGCAGGCTTCGTAAATAGAAATTGAACTGCGGCCGCATCAGGTCCGTATCCCCGCTGCGCAGCATCGGCCAATACACCAGCCGCTGATTCTGCGCCGTCATCGTCCCGCCCCCCCAGTTTCGAAAATCCGGCGTGAATCGCATCGACGAATCCGTCAACGATGGATCGAACGTGAAAAGCCCGCCGTTGAACTTGGTGGGATATTCGCCGGTGGCATTACATCCCAGCATATACCGGAACAACTGATAATTCCGGCCCGCCTGCCACTCCGGCGATCCGGCCGCACTCCCCGGCTCGATATAAATAAAACTGCGCTTCCAGAATTTGTCCCACCAGGCTGCCGTCGACTGCCTCGCCGTTCCCGAATGCGCACGGGCTCCCGCGATAGTCTTTCGCAATCCGTCAGCCCAATTCCCCTGCGAGGTCTCAAGCACTACCAACACCTCCCGTTTCCGCAACGGTCCTCCCTCCAGCTTCCATCCTTCAAAGTCGGTATCCCGGTATCTCCCGCTCACCCTTCCCGCCGGCTTCAATCCCGTCCCCGTCAATAGCCCTCCAAACCTGCGCCCCTTCAGCGGGTTATTCAACAACGCCTTCACCGCGTCCAATCCCTGCTGCCGGACCGTTACATCAAAAACCGTCGAATCCCTGTCCCGATGATAAAACAGGATCCCATTATCGGCAAACCGGATACTATCCCCGTACGTCACCACTCGTCCCCCCGGCGCATGTTTCCAGGCCCACTTATAACTGTTCGCATTATTGGCCCGGCCCTCCATTATCCTGTCCGCAGTGCGCCAACTCTCATACACCACCTCCGCACCCAGCGCCCGGCTCCCCTCCACCTCCACATGTACCACCGGGCGAAAGACATCCACCCACAGCCGGATCTTCACCGTGGCCCCGCCGGCCCTGCCCGTCACCACCACGGAGCCATCCCGCAACACTAATTCCTGCCGGACCTCGCCGTCGAGCGGATTTGGCTGCAGCCTCACCCGCACCCGGCCCCCTTTCAGGAGCGCATTGTTCTCGTCAAATGCCCCGCTTTGCCCAAAATAAAACAAAAGATCACCCTTCTCCACCCAGACATTCAGCCCGATATCCCCGCCGCCGCAAGGCATCGAACCCGCGGCATCACGGCTGGGTCCGTTCCAGACAATATTATCCGCATCGATAGCCCGGTCCTGGGCTGTCAGACGTACACCATCACCAAAAATGAGCAGGCTAAAAAAAAGGGCAGAGAATTTCAATGCTTATATTTATCGCAGAATTGACAATGAAACTTCTAGCAAATTACGACAATGGAGCAAAATAAAGTGGGGTCTCATAAGAATATCTGGCACGGCGTCGGCCGGCAGCGGATAGAGATTCCCAGGTCCGTACTGAAATCCCGTATCCAGAACAACGTTCTCTTAAAACAGCTATACATCTGCGGCCTCGGGTACTATCCGCGCGCAACCAATCACTATACCTATCGCAAAAAAGGCCTGCCGGAAAATTTCCTCTTCTACTGCGTGGACGGCCACGGCTTTTACAAGATCGGCGACAAACGACACGAGGTCTCGCCCGGCCAGTGTTTTCTTCTCCCGCAAAATGTCGAACACGCTTACGGCAGCAGCGAGCACGATCCCTGGACCATCTACTGGCTGCACTTCGGCGGAAGCGTCCTCCCCAACTTCAACGCCCTTCCCATCGTTCAGAAGCATTTCAAACCCAACACCGTCCGCAGCAGCAACGAGATGTTCGCCCTCTTCGGAAAGATCTACAAGAGTCTCGAACTGGGCTATAGCATCGACAACCTGCTCTTTGCAAACATGTGTCTGTCGCATTTTATTACTTTGTTCATCTACAACCAGAAACATTTTGTCGCGTCTCCGGCCGAAAAGATCGACTGCATCGACAGCGCCATCCTCTTCATGCAGGAACATATCAACGAGAATATCACGCTCAATGAGCTCAGCCACCGCTACAACTATAGCCCTTCACGCTTCTCCAGCCTCTTCAAACAACGCACGGGCTATGCCCCCATCGATTATTTTATCCAGATGAAAATGCAAAAGGCCAGCCAGCACCTGGGGATCACCGACAAATCGGTCAAGGACATCGCCCTGAGCATGGGCTTCGATGATCCCTACTATTTCTCCAAACGCTTTACAAAAGTGATGGGAATGTCGCCGACAAAATATCGCTCGGTCACCCGCGACTAGGGTGGGTCGGCGGTCAGCGCTTCGGTGGCGCGGCGATCACCCCGTTAAAAGAGATGGACTGCCGGTTCGTACTGATCACCTGCAACGTGGCATAGCCATCGGAGGAGATACTCAGCGTCATCGACTGCACATCCTTATAGTCTCTGGGTTTGATCGTCACCGTCCAACCCTGCTTCTTTCCCGGCGTGGAAGTATAACTGAAGTCTTTTGAAGTAAAGTCGAGCCCGCCCTTGGAAGGGTCCATCGGTGCGACATAGGCCTGCCCGTAATAAGGGAGGTAGCTCACGATCGCGGTTTGGGAAACCTTCAGATCGTAGTCGCTGGTCAGATTCCGAACCCGCCCGCTGAGCGGCATCGCCGTCTGGGCCTTGAAAACATAATCCTGCGCTGCCACCCAGTCCTTCACCGCCTTCGACTGCGCATGAGCAAAAGTTGTGAACCCCAGGCTCAGAAGGAATACAATGCTTTTCATAAACGTCTTGATTGTATATTAAATTTACATAATTTATGGCTGCGGCGAGGTTAACGAAAATCTAAAACGCCTCGTATCTTTGTTGCCATGATCAAACAGGAGTTCGACGCCGTGGTCGTTGGCAGCGGTCCGAATGGACTGGCGGCCGCTATCACCCTGCAACAGAAGGGACTGTCCACGCTTCTCATCGAAGGCAGCAGCGAGATCGGCGGCGGACTGCGTTCGGCCCAGCTCACCCTGCCGGGTTTTACCCACGACATCTGCTCGGCCATCCATCCCCTGGGTATCGCCTCGCCCTTCTTCAGCTCCCTGCCGCTTGAAGCACATGGTCTCGAATGGATCCTCCCGCCCGTGGCCGCCGCGCACCCGCTGGATACCGGAACAACGCCCTTCCTTACCCGATCGCCGGAAACAACCGCCGATACCCTTGGCGCCGACAGGGACGCTTATCTCCGCCTCATCTCACCGCTGATAGCCTCCTGGCCAAAACTGACTCCCGAACTGCTGGGACCGCTCCACCTTCCTACACATCCCCTTCTCATGGCCCGCTTCGGCTGGCTGGGCATCCCCAGCGTTACTCATCTCGCAAAACAATTCCGGACGGAAGAAGCCAGGGCCCTCCTCGCCGGCATGGCTGCCCACGCCATGCAGCCCCACACCAATTGGACAACCGCGGCCGTGGCTCTCATCTTCCTGCTATCCGCACATGGCGCGGGCTGGCCGCTCGCCCGTTATGCTTCCTCCAAATTGGCCGCGTCCCTCGCGTCGTACTACACATCGCTGGGCGGCGAGATCCGGACAGATACCTGGATCAGCCATCTTTCACAACTGCCATCCGCAAAAGCCCTGCTGCTCGACCTTACACCCCGGCAATTGCTTCAGCTCGGCGGCCATCGCTGGTCGCCCCTCTATCAACGCCAGCTGGAAAAGTACCGGTATGGAATGGGGGTGTTTAAGATAGACTGGGCCCTCGATAGCCCCATCCCCTGGACAAACGCTCCCTGCCGCGAAGCCGGCACCGTACATCTCGGCAACAGCTTCGGAGAGATAGCGGCCGCCGAGGCCCTGACCGCAAAAGGCGGCCATCCCGACCGCCCCTTCGTCCTGCTGACCCAGCCCTCCCTCTTCGATCCTTCCCGCGCTCCGCAGGGAAAACATACGGCCTGGGCCTATTGTCATGTACCCGGCGGTTCCCGCGTGGACAGGACGGCCGCCATCGAAGCACAGGTGGAACGCTATGCCCCCGGCTTCCGCGATCGCATCCTCGCGCGTCATACCATGGACACCGCCCAACTGGAAGAACATAACCCGAATTATGTTGGTGGAGATATCAACGGCGGCATCATGGATATCCGCCAGCTGTTTACGCGACCCGCACTCCGGCGATCGCCCTATCGTACCTCGGAAAAGAACATCTATCTCTGCTCCTCTTCAACGCCCCCCGGCGGCGGCGTCCACGGCATGTGCGGCTACCACGCCGCCCGCCGCGTACTGAAAGACCTTTTTTAAGCGGCCTCCATCTTCCGCTTGCTGCTCCTATATTTCTCCGCAATGATCTCACTCATCGGCCGCTGATAGACCTTGCTTTCCACCCAGCTGACCAGGTCCAGATAAGCAAACGCCCTCGCCTCATACCGGTTCCGCTCGAAATGCCTGATCTTCTCCAGGAATTTCTCAAACTCGGCCCGCATGCCCGCCCGCGACGTCTGGAAGGAGGTCCGCAGAAACCGGAACATCTCCTCTTCCACGCGCGTCAGTCGTTCCCGCTTGGCCATAAACCGGTATACCGACTTGGTCAGCGACTCCATCAGATCGAAGTTTTTCAACTCGTAATGCGCCATCAGGTGAAGCACCCGGGCATAACACTGCAGGTCATTACGCAGATCCAAAGGATCGTTGATGATCCGCTGCAGATAATCGATGCAGGTGCCAAAGTCCCCGGCGCCAAAATACAACGAGGCGATCTTATAGTTCAGCACGAGAATTCGGTGACGATCGATAAACAGATCGTATTCCGCCAGCTTCTGTTCCATCTCGGGCACCATCAGCAACCCCTGGGTAAAGTTCCCCAGCATAAAGACCTGGTTGATCTTGGCCGTAGTGATATAAACAAAGGTCTGGATACGGAAATTGTCGTTCTCCCGGACCCGGTCGGTCTGGGAAAAAGCCTCGAACTTCCGGAGCACAGCCTCGAATCGCTGGTGGTTGCGCAGATCGAAATGCGCGTTCAGCAGATTGTGCAGGGCCTTGATATAGTGCCCCGTCTCCACCCGGATCATCAGGGGCTGCTCCTCGAAAAGGTCCAGCCACTTCTGGGAATACCGGTAATACATCAGGAAATCCTGCCGGATAAAGGCATACCAGTTATAGCTCTGATAAAGATAAAGCCGCTCATAAAAACCCGTCTGCTCCCACGCGTTTGCCGGCAACTGCTCCCGCATATACTGCCGGATCCGCACCTCATCCTTCTCGTTACGCGCATGCCCGTTCTGGATATACCAGCTGTATACCAACAGCGCAAGGTTCGACAGCCGGGCCACCATATCGATCCGGTTGATAACCGCCGTGGACTCCGCGGAAAGCTGCTCGGCCCGCATCTGCATGCTATGCGTGATATGCAAGGTCTCGATCCGCTTCTCCAACGCAACCACCTGCACCAGGAAATTGTACTTCTGATTGGCCTTGGCCGTCTCTTTTGCGCGGTCCAGCAATCGGAGACTCTGCTGGAACAAACCCTTTTTGTAAAGGATATGCGCATAGTCGAACGTTTCGTTCAATTGCAGGTCGATGCTGTCCGCACTCTTCAGCAGCCGCAGACTCGCCAGTATCTGTTTATAAAGATGCGTCTTGAGATTCGATAGCTGCGGCTTCTCGATACCCGGCAGCTTCTTCAAAAGGTTCTTTTCGTCGTAATCGCTTAACTTATCGAGAGCATCGAATAACTGGACGATCTTGAGATCCTCCTTTGCCGAACTCCTTTTGATGTATAGTTTAAAATGCCTTTTTTCTGACTTTTCGAGCGAATGTATAAGTTGGAATAAGGTATCTGAGAAACGGTTGGCCATAATGCTGGGATTATCCTAAAACTCAATCCGGTAAAGGATTTCAACACAAAAATTATCATTTTGACATGATCAACTTACACATAATTTGGTTAGAGCGGGGAGCCTGCGAATAGTACCTTTACAGCAGAGAATGAGATAAACGCCTGCGGTAAGAGATCGAAAAAATGGCAGCAATCGTTAAACAGGCATTCGTTAGAGGCTCATTCGAAATAATGCTGAGTCGATCAGCTAAAAAGAGTTTACTACCTTTTTTCATATGGCAAGCAATCGTTAGAGGCCGACTGTTTCTACAGTGGGCCTTTCTTTTTGCAATCTAGTTAAGAATTAACAAATAGCTACCTTTTTACAAGTATTTATTTTCTCCCCTTTTTCACTCTGCTAAAATGCCGCTAAAATTCCCTGCCCCGGGTGGTTAAAATACTACCCTCGGTGTAGTCATTAAAACGGCTTCTACAGGACGCCCGATCCCAACTTTGGCCGACATTTTTGAAAGATTTCGTTTGTTTTTAGTTATATAAAGTGTAGTGTTTTCTCATGTGACCTTTGAGTCCTCCGGGGTTTGTGTCTACAAGGCCCTGCTGTTTTTTTGGACGATAGGATAATATTAAACCTTTCTTGTGAACTATGTTGCCTGAATATCAGGAATATTACCAACAACTGTTAGCTGCCTTCCATTCCCATCAAGCTACGTCCCGTACCGAAATGGAAATGATCGAAGTCTGCTTCAAATCCAGCCTGGATCACTGGGGAAAGGTATGCCGGCAGGTCAAGGCCGGCGGTTTCGGGGACATCCATGAGGAGATCCGGTTTTTCCGGGAAGTAAAACCGTCCTTTGCTTCCTACATCGAGTATTACACCTTCCGGTATCATGCCCTTCTTTTTGCCCCGGTGAACGACCCGCTCGAGCTGGCGCGGTTCTGGCGCTGGGAACAACGGAAAATGCAACGGTTTCATGAAGAGAACCGCGAGTTTTGCCGCTATATTCAGGAAGGCGATACCCGCCACGACGCCGAATATTTCCGTAAGACCACAGACCCCTGCGGCAGCCGTCATTCCGCCGGGCTTATCCACGACCTCGACATCGAACTGGTCTCGCCAAAGGATCCGCTGGTGACGATCATGAAAGCATATGAATTATATAGCGAGTACATTAACCAAAAATTGCTGAATCATCTTGAGGCCTAAACAACCCCGATGCAATAACCCTTTTTTTGTCAGTAAACTTTAGCAAGTGCAATCATTCTTCTTTATCCGTCATGAAGGTCGATTCATGAAAGTGGATTTCCGGCACATCCTGTATATCGAAGCCCGGAAAAACTACACCCGGCTGGTTCTCGAAGAAAGACCCACCGCCCTGGTATTGGTCACGCTTAAGCAATGGGAAAAATTGCTGCCCCGCGACCTCTTCTGTCGCGTCCATCGTGGCTACATCGTCTCGATCGACAAGATCCTCTCCTTTGACAACAAGCATGTCTACTTCCCGGGAGAAAAGATCACCATCGGCGAACAGTATCGCTCCGCCCTGCCGGATGCGGTCACGATCCTCGCCAATGAACCCTCCCGCGATTCGGTGCGCCACGTCGCAAAGGAAGTGCTCTCCGAACTGGAGCTCTAGCAGGGAGGTTTGACAGATTCTGAGGGTTAACCCCCATCTTGCCCCAATTGGCTCAAAAATCGGTAATTTGCCGAAGAACGTTTTTGAGCGAAAGTGGGGTAATGGCAAATACAGTACATACGGAATTCTGGCTCCGGGGACCCGTTCCCGGCGTCCCGCCGCTGCTCCAACCCGTTGCCCACGCCCTTCTACAAGCCAGCCAGGAAGTCGATCAACTGATGTCCGGCTTTCCCGACGCCCTGCTATGGGGGCGCCCCGGCGGCGTCGCCTCCCCCGGCTTCCATCTCCAGCACCTGGCAGGCGTCCTCGACCGGCTCTTCACCTATGCCCGTGGCCACATGCTCAACGAAGCGCAATTGGCCGATCTCGCCACCGAAGGCGTGCCCGCCGAGGGCCAAAGTACGGTCGCCCAACTCCTTAATAGATTTAATATACAGATAGACAAGGCTTTAGACGAAGTTGCAAAGACGAGGGAAGATACGCTGACAAACCCCAGAACCGTCGGCCGCGGCCGTCTTCCATCCACCGTCGGCGGCCTCCTTTTTCATGCCGCAGAACACACCCAACGACATACAGGTCAACTGCTTGTAACTGCACGCATCCTGACGCATGAGTTCAGGCAACCGATGGAATAAATATGGCGTTTAATCTAAAACATGTTCGAACACATTAGAAGACAGCTACGTAAGTAATCTACATTTGGAAAAACTACTTCATATAATTGCAGGCTGTGCCCAGCAGGATCGACAGTCCCAAAAGCAGCTGTACGAGCAATACTATGGCCTGTGTCTGAAAATTGCCTTTCGTTATGTCAATACTTACGAGCAGGCAACAGAAGTTACCCACGATGCTTTTCTGAAGATGTTCAAGAATTTCAGCCGTTTCGAAGTGCGTGATAAAGAAAAAGTGGAGATGCTGCTCATCGGCTGGATCAGAAGGGTAGTGATCAACGCAGCCATCGACTATATGCGGCGGGAAATGAACAACACCCAAAGCTATCCCATCCCGGAGCATGTTTGGGAACATAAGGACGACGGGCAATCTTCCGACAATACGATCCTCTACAAGGAGCTGATCGCATTGGTAAAAGACCTGCCCCCGGCCTATCGCGTCGTGTTCAACCTTCACGTTATCGAGGGATATTCCCATCCCGAAATAGCGAAGATGCTTGGAATAACAACCGGAACCTCGAAATCTAACCTATCCAAGGCCCGAGTGCATTTGCAAAAGGCTTTGACCGCAGAAAACAGTGAAAAAATTTTATGTCAAATCTAAAGGACACCGACTTTGATGATCTTTTTCGGCGGGCGTCCGACAAATACCCGCTGAGGACAGCCAGTTCCGATTGGGACAAGATGGCCGCTGCCCTCGAAAGAGATCCATCTCCCGACACGCCCGACGATGCCGACAACACAGACAAACGCCGCAGAAGAAGATTCTTTTGGTTGTTCCTGCTGTTGCCCCTCGCCGGCATCGGCTACTATTTGGCACACCCCACCGGCCCCGCCGGCCCCGCCACCGTAACCAAAACCAGCACCGCAACCAGCGCAAACGCCGACGCCGCAAAGGTCCCCGCCGGCAGCACAAACGCCCCAGGCGCGACCGCGCCCGCACCAGGAGCCACAGGCGCAACAACAGCCGCAGGCACAGCAGGAGCCACCTCCGCCACACCAGGCGCAGCACCCAAAGCGTCCGCACCAGGAGCTACACGCGCACCACGAGCCACTCCCAACGCAACCGCGTCCGCACCCGCCACCTCCGCGGGCCAGGCCGGTGCCGGGATACCCCGTAAGGTGCCTGGGATGGTTACCTCCACCAATCCAAAAAGCCAAGGTAAGGGAATCCGCAGCACCGGCGGGGATGTCCCGGTCCGGCCCAACGTATCCGCTGCACCCACCCAAACGAACACCGCCGAAGGGAACGCGGTCGCGAACGCAACCGCGAACGAAACCGCAACCGCGAGGGCAACCGCGAACGCGGCCAACCCGGTCGCCGCGGCCTTCTCCCTCCGCAGCTCCCCCATCAACCAATCCCGCGCGCTCACCAGCAGCGCCTACCACCTCACCGTCGACGTAAAAGCGCCAATTATACAAAAAGATAGCGCAAAGAAACAAGCATCCCCCAGGCATAAATCTTCGTATTTATATGCAGGGATCCTCGGCGCGCCGGACCTCAGCATGGTGAAATTCCAATCGACAAAAGGCGTCGGCAGCACCCTCGGCATCCTCGTCGGCTACGCATTCAACGACCGCTGGGCCATCGAGACCGGAGCCTATGTCGATCGGAAAAGATATTACACCGAAGGAGAATACTTCAACACCGAAAAAGTTTACGTACCACCCAATTCTCAACTGCTCAACGTCGACGGAACCTGCTACATGTGGGAGATCCCGCTCAACGTACGCTATAATTTTAACCCGGCAGGAAAGACCCGCTGGTTTGCAACCGCAGGCCTCTCCACCTATCTGATGAGTCGCGAAGACTATACCTATGCCTACAAATACGCCGGCCCTCGTACCTGGAACAGTAGCTGGGACCTGAAAAAGCCCTCCCACTACCCGTTCTCCATCGTCGGCGCCAGCGTCGGTTTTGAACAGCGGCTTGGAAACGTAGGCAACCTGCGAATAGAGCCATATGTGAGAGTGCCCCTCAGCGGCATAGGAACGGGCAAACTGCCGATCATGAGCACCGGTATCAACATCGGTATCACAAGGCGACTCTGGTAAAAAAATAACTAACAACACATGCGTAAAAGACGAACCATTATTTGGATAAGCATTCTTGTGATCGTACTGGCCGCCGGAGCCTGGGGATGGCATCAATTTGACAAACCACATCAAAGCGCCGCAGGCCAGTCCACTGACGTGACCATCAGTGGCGATACCCTCTATCATCAATACCAGGCGGACGAACACGCCTCCGACCAGAAATACCTGGGAAAAGTGATAGCCGTAACCGGCCATCTCACCGAGATCCAGCACAGCGGTAACTCGATCATCTGGATCCTCTCCACCCAGGCCGGCGGCGGCGGCATCAATTGCCAGCTCTTCGCCGGCACAAAAGTCGACCCCGAACCCAGGACCGGCGATCTGGTCACCCTAAAAGGCCGCTGCACCGGCTTCCTCATGGACGTATCCCTCGTCGACTGCGTACCCACAAAATGATCGGATAACCTATAACAACACCAGAACACAAATAACAGAACAATGATGCAACGAAAATTCCTTCTGGCAGCCCTGCTCGTTAGCGGCGTAGTCCTCTATCTCGCCGGCTGCTCCAAGCAAAGCGAAGACAAACTGGCAGGCAGCACCATCCCCTGTGATACGCTGAACGTAAGCTATTCTCAGCAGATCGTTCCCATCCTGCAAAGCATCTGCTACAACTGCCACGGCCAGGGGAACACCGCCGGCAGCGGCGGTATCAATCTGAGTACCTATACCGCCCTCAAAGTGTATGCAGACAATGGCTATCTGGTCGGCAATGTAACACACGCACCGGGATATGTCGGAATGCCCTACGGGCTGCCCAAACTCCCGGACTGTGAAATATTCACCTTCGTGGCCTGGGTCAACCAGGGCGCAAAAAATAATTGATCCCCCAAAAAACGAATTTTGTATGAAATTACTCGCGATCTCCGCCGTCCTTTGCCTTTCACTGATCCATCCGCTCACCGGCTATAGCCAACTGTATTCCACCCGCACCGGCTTTGTCGGCTTCTATTCAAAGACCGCCCTCGAGGATATCAAGGCCGAGAACAACCAGGTATACGCCATCATCGACGGCGGTAAAAAGAACATCGCCTTCTCCCTCCTGCTCAAAGGATTTATCTTCACCAAAGAGCTCATGCAGGAACACTTCAACGAGAACTATGTCGAAAGCGATAAGTATCCAAAAGCGAATTTCACCGGCGCCTTCACCGGCGACGTCCCCCTCAACAAGGACGGCTCCTACAAAGTAACCGTAAAAGGGAATCTTAATCTTCACAACGTCACAAAACCCATCGAGATCCCGGCCACCATCGAAGTGAAGAACGGCCACCTCATCGGCGTGGCGGACTTCAAACTAAAACCCGAAGACTTCAACATCAGCATCCCTTCCCTCGTCCGTGATAAGATCGATAAGGAGATCGCGGTGAAGGTAAATATCGACTGCATCGGAAAATAACTGACCAAAAAAAAACATCATGGCTAACAAAAGAATTCTCCCCCTCTTAATAGGCATCGCTCTCGCCGGCCGTCTCCAGGCCCAGGACAGCACCCTGCTCAATATGCTCAACGACTCCATGTCTACGCATAAAGGCAAGACCTATATCCGCGGCACCTTCAAGGCGGAACACATCATCAACGCCCAAACGGTCGAATCCCCGGCAAACGGCAATCTGAACTTCGTGATCCAGCACCGTTTCGGTCAGCTGAACAGCGGGGCATATAACTTTTTCGGCCTCGACAACGCCACCCTCCGCCTCGGTCTCGACTACGGCATCACCGACGATCTGTCCGTAGGCGTCGGCCGCAGCAGCTATCTCAAGACTTTTGACGGCTATCTGAAATACAAACTGCTCAAACAAACCGAAGGCCCCCAGATGCCCTTCACCGTCGACCTCCTCGGTACCATCACCAACTATACACAGAACGACATCGGGAAACCGTATCTCAACGCAAAATACCGTACGGCCTACTCGGGCGAACTCCTGATCGCCCGTAAGTTAA
The DNA here is from genome assembly GCF_036500295.1 of Puia sp. NCBI lineage: Bacteria > Pseudomonadati > Bacteroidota > Chitinophagia > Chitinophagales > Chitinophagaceae > Puia > Puia sp. Next base: position 44,137 of record NZ_DASYCH010000038.1, read on the forward strand.
GCAGTTCCCTCTCCCTGCAGGTGACCCCCACCTATGTGCATTATAATCTCGTCCCCACCGTCGCCGACAAAAACGATGTCTTCGCCCTCGGGCTGGGTGGCCGGATGAAGATCACCCGCCGGATGAGCATCAACGCCGAATACGATATCGTTCCAAAGAACCAGGTCGTCTCCACCACCGTCCACAACTCCCTGTCCCTCGGCTGGGATATCGAGACCGGCGGCCACGTCTTCCAACTCGTGTTCAGCAATTCCCAAAGCATGCTGGCCACCCAGTACCTGACACAGACCACGGGCACCTGGGGTAAAGGCGATATCTACTTTGGTTTCAACATCTCCAGGAATTTCAATCTAAAAAAGTCGAACAATAAAAAGACCGCTCTTTGAAGATCATCCGGAAAATATACGCCGTCCTGACCGCCGCCGAAAGGCGGCGGCTCAACGGTCTTATGCTCCTGGATATCCTCACCAGCATCGCCGACATCGCCTTTCTCGCCCTGCTGCTCTTCGTCATCCACCTGTATGCGGATGACGCCTCGTCGACAAAGCTGCGCTTCCTGCCGGCATGGTTCACCGACCGGTCCTCCCTCTGGCCCATCGCCGCCTTCTTCGGCATCTTTACGATAAAGAATGCCCTCAGCTTTTGGATCTATACCGCCCAGGCCCGTTTCCGCTATGACGTGGCCTCCCGCATCTCCCATCGCAACCTCCTGCTATACCTGGAAGGCGACTACACCCAATACGCCCACACGGATTCCGCGAAGCACGTATTGAAGATCGCCCAGCAACCCATCGAATTCTGTCAGTTTATCCTCAACGGCTATCAGCAGGGAATGACGGAAGGCACGCTCATCGTGATGACCATCGTGGCCGTACTGCTGTTCAACGCAAAGTTGTTCCTCCTGCTCCTGCTCCTCCTGCTGCCGCCGATGATCATCACCGCCTGGCTGACAAAAAGAAAACTCCACGCCGCACGGACATTCATAAAATCCAGCCGCGACATCATGTGGCAGCATCTCCAGGAGTCGATCGCCTCGTATGTGGAAAGCGGCCTCTTTAACAGGAAGGAATTCTTCGCCAACCGCTACGGCGACGCCCAGACCATCCTTAACCGGCACCTGGCAACCGTGCAGTCGATCCAGGGTGCCCCCTCCCGCCTGGCCGAGGTTTTCGCCGTGTTCGGCCTGCTGGCGCTCATCGCCATCGGTCATTTTTCCGGGACCTCCCATGCCGCGGGCTTCGTGACCCTCGGTGCCTTTCTCGCCGCCGCCTATAAGGTCATCCCCGGCGTCGCCCGGCTGCTCAATATCACCGGCCAGATGAAGACCTATGAGTTTACCGTTAACGGCCTGCTGGCCGACAAAGACAAAACCCATAAGCCCGAGCCCACCACGGTGGAACCCATCCGGTCGGTCGCCTGCCGGCAGATTGCCTTTCAATATGGAGATCACAAAATTCTCGATGACATCAACCTGCAGGTAAATCCCGGCGATTTCCTCGGCATCTATGGGGACTCCGGCAAAGGCAAGACCACCCTCCTGAATATCCTTTTGGGATTCATCACCCAGGATAGGGGAGAAGTGGTCATCAACGGCAGTCCCGCCTCCCCCGCACAGCGTCAGGGTCATTGGCCCCGCATCGCCTACGTAAAACAGCAGCCGTTTATCCTGCACGATACGATATTGGTGAATATCACCCTCGATGAGAACAACTACGACGAAGAAAGGCTGCAAGCCGCCGTAACAGTGACCGGTCTCGACACCGTGATCGATAAACTCCCGGGTGGACTCCATGCCCGGATCACCGAGAACGGCAAGAATATTTCCGGCGGCCAACGGCAGCGCATCGCCCTGGCCCGGGCCCTGTACAAGGAGGCCGACCTGATCCTCCTGGATGAACCCTTTAGCGAGTTGGACGAAGCCTCAGAGGAGATCCTGCTCAGTCGCTTTGCCCGGCTCGCCGAAGCGGGCAGGATGATCGTCATGATCACCCACAACAAACAAAGTCTGTCCTGGTGTAATGTGACCCTCTCCCTCGACGAACAAAGCCAGGTCAGTCAAAATGAGGAGATATCGTGGAAGTACGCGTCAAACAAAAAATAGATTATTTCGTCGGCTATGCGCTGATAGGGCTCCTCATGCCCTTCACCCGGCTGCTCGGGATCACGCTGCGCCGTGATCATTCCGCAAAAGAGCCGCCCCGCCGCATCCTATTTATAAAACTGATGGGCCTCGGCAGCCTCATCGTCGCTTCCGACGCCATCACGGCCATGCGAACACGCTATCCCGGCGCCCGGCTCATCCTGCTCACCGACGCGAATATCGCGGCCGGCATCACCCCCTTCGAACTGTTCGACGAGATCCATGTGGTGAATACCAACCGCCTCACCACCACCGCCGGCGACGTCCTGCGCTTCCTGGTAAGATGCTGGAGATGGCGAAACCTCTGGGTCATCGACCTCGAGGTCTATTCCAAACTGACCACCGTCTTTGCCCTGATGACCCTCGCCCGGAATCGCTTTGGATTCTCCCTGGCCCCGGTGCTCTTTCGCAAATACCTCAACACCCACAACATCGCCTTCGACCAGGAAGCCTTTCTCGAAGACAACTACTCGCAGATGGCCCGGGAAGTCACCGGCGGCCCATTGCCCACCCCAATACCCGTCACCAGACACGGTCACCTCGACAAATCCTATATCATCCTGAATAACACCTGCAGCAACCTCGCTAACGAACGCAAGCTGCCCGATAAAACGATCTCCGAAATATGCCGGTGGATACTCGAGAACACGGCTTATGACCTCGCCCTGCTGGGGACGGCTGCCGACAAAGAAAAGATCGACACCCTGATCAGCGAGACCCCCGAGCTGCACCGCCTGGAGCGACGCATCGTCAACTATGCCGGCAGGGCCGAAGACTTCCCGGCCTACTACAGCTTCCTCCGCGATCAGGGAGTTTGCCTGGTGACGATCGACAGCGGACCCCTCCACATCGCCCGTAAACTGGGCCTGCCCACGGTGTCGGTATGGGGCCCCACCAACCCGGAAAATTATTGGAAGATACCCGCTGCCGAACAGGACCACCATCTCTATTATTACTCGAAAACACCCTGCTCCCCCTGCGTCCATCGCTATCATCCCCTTCCCTGCGGCGGTAATAATTTCTGCATGAAGAATATTCCCTCCGCCATCATCATCGGGAAGATCCGGCAACTCCTAAAGAACTTAGACTGATCTTCCGCAGCGTATAGAAGCCCACACCCCGGTTCTGGTCCGAGAGGTAAAGAATGGTCTCTCCGTCGAGCAACCGCGGCTTTTCTTTCCAGTCCCGCGAAGCGGTAACCGGCGACCCCCGATAGTAGATCTGATTGTTCCGCAGCTCCAAACCCTCCTCCGTCAGCCGGCCGGCCGGAATATCCGTCACTTCCTCGCCCTTCCCCCGGTCGTCCTGGAAGAAATACGCCAGCCGGTGGTCTTTCACCGCATAGTCATAGAGGTAGAGGTGCTTCTCCTGCGATAATACATATTGGCCGTCCTCCCGGGTATGGGTATATCCCCGGATATCAAGGACAAAAAATACAAGGACCAGCGCGCCCGCGAGCCAGGCATCACGGAGCCGGCCGGCGGTCGCCACCAGTAAGCCAAAAAATCCCAATAGAAGATACAGCCGGGGAAACTGCAGCCAGACGGGATAGCCGCCCCACCGGCTCACGGCGATCGTCCCCGCCAACCCAAGGAGCAACAACGCGACAACAACCCTCACCCGGCCTTCAGGAACCAGCGCCCACAACGGGATCAGCAACAGGATCAGCGAATAACTGCTGCCGTTAGGCGAGACAAGCAGGGTCGCGGCGATCCACAATCCAAAGGAAAAGAACTCGTCCCGGCCCCTGACCGTCGCCAGGATCACCGGCGCCAGGATCAACGCCTTGAACAATGCCATGCAAAACACGAACAGATACGGGTGGAAATACGCCGGGTGCGGGTTCAGCAGACCGTCATACAAAAACACCCGCTTGAATAACATGAATGCCGACTGGAAAATATAAGTAAAGGAATCGTTCAACTCCCCCCTTCCCATTTTAGACACGATATCCGAAAGATAGATCCGCCACGCACCAAATCCCGTGACGCTCAGGCTCACCCATAACAAAATGCCGCATACCGCCGCCAGCACCGCCGCCTGACGCCATTTCCGGCGAAGGACCAGGAATAGGAAAAGAAAGCCCGGCGTAAGCTTGAAAAGAATGGCCAGACCCCAAAACAGCGCCGCAGCCACCACCCGTTCTTCCCGGTAAGCCAGCCAGCCCTCGAGTAAGAGACAGCAAAGGATCAGATAGGCCTGACCAAAGGCTAGATTGTTCAGGATCGGTATATAGAATACCACCGGCATGATAAGGATCAGCACCGGCGGGATGGAAAAAGCCCGGCTGCAACGCCACAGGGTCACAAGAAACACCGCGCAGGAAAGGATATTGAACACGATCTTGGCGGCGCCCATCGAAACGAGAAGAAATGGCGCGAAAAAAAATGCTGTGAACGGTGGGAAAGGCGCATACGATACAAAAACCCCGCTATACCCGTCCGCGCTGATCGCCGCATTCAAAGGCCCCAGATGATAAGCATTGGCCCACCGGCCATGGACGATCTCCCTGCTGCCCGCATAATACGCGGCAAAATCGGAAGGCGGAACGGACAGACTATGCTTCAACCCATATCCAAAAAGGAAGAGTAGCGGTAGGAAATAGAGGAATCTTATTTTTGCAGGCATCCTTTAAAAGAGAACGGGCGTTTTATAATAAAGGATGCTTAGGCTTCCAGGGTAAACTATTGCATCCTTAATAAAGAACTATTTATGAAACTCGGCGTCGCATTTGGCAAGCTGTTATCCGGTGAATCGGTCATCAGGGACTTCCTGACCATCGGTGTCGACGACAACGTCCGGGAAAAGGTCTATCTGCGGACGGATGATCAGTTGCTGGACGTCACCCGCAATCAATGGCTGCTGGGCCTCGACCCCCGGATCATCGGCATCTGGTCGGAACAACCGATCCCAACCTCCGGTTCCTATACCCTCTATTTCCGTGACGATCCCGCCTCATCCCCCGACACCGTCGGCCATCATGCCCTGGGCATTCTGAAACTCGACTACGTCGACCGCCTCGTGGAGAACAACGGCAACCTCTTTCTCTTCCGGGTCCAGTCCTCGACCATCCATCACATCGACGGTCTCCGGGCCCGGCTGCTCTACCGGAAGTTCTATAAAAAGCCCGGCGTCGATTTCCAGCGCCTGAAAGCCGTTGCCGCCGCCTATACCTATCCGCGAAGGGTCAGGATCATCTCCTTCCAACTCGAAGGCAATTATAACTATATTTTTCCGATGGACCTCCTGGCGGACATAAAAACCTCCGGCCGCTATCTGCTGGGCATGCGCCACTCCAACCAGGTCCTGAAAAAGATCATGGATATCCGCAAGATCGTCGTCGCCGAAGCCCCGGCCAGATACAAACCCCTCATCTATTCCCTGGGACGTAATCACAGCGCCGCACCGCCACCGCTCAACGAACTGCCCTTTGCAACCCTCCCCACCCGGAATTTCGGATTCCAGGTTCCCGAATGGGTCGAAAGCTACAAAGAGATCACCATCGACAAGACGCTCGACCTCGGAAGTCATATGCTGCTCTGCGGACAATGGAAAGAAGACGTGCTGCTCAAACCCGCAACTCCCCGCCTGCACCATATCCATTTCCTGCACTTCCTCTATCTGAAGCATAAAGGGCTCAATTATCCCATCATCCCCTGAGTAGCACTGCTAATTGCCAAGCATCTCGGGAAACCGGACCGCCGGATAATACCGCCTGATCTCCGCCATCAGCCCCGGAACATCACCGACGATATATTTTTGCCCGCAACGCGTAAAGTCGAAATCCAGGTCACCCATCCCCGCCGCCATCAGGATATCCCGGATGCTCACATCGAACAGCAGGATCCGCCCCTGATGCAATACCAGCAACAGGTCTTCGGGATCCAGCCCATAAAAGGCATCCATACCCGAAAGACCTTCACCAGACTTCGCGATCACGAGATCGGCCGTTTTCCCCGGCGCGAGTTGACCCCGGTCACCCAGCCCCCAGACCGCCGCGGGCGTACTGGTCAGCGTCGAGAACAATTCCTGATCCGTCATGGCCCGCTCCCGGCGCGCCTGTCTGATCTGCTGCCAGCTGTTCCAATCCGCCGTCAGCGTACTGTCGGTCCCGAATAGGATGGACACCTTTTCCTTTAACCGCCCCACCGGCGCCGTCCGGTCCAGCAAAAAATAATTCGAGGAGGGACACCAGACCAGCGCCCGGAAGCCCTCCGCCTGCTGCTCGGTCATCGCAACCCCATGCACCCCGACCAGCGGCCGGCCGAAAATATTCCACCGAAGTAATTGCCCGATCTCCTCACCGGCAAGCGCATCCGTTCCCTCACCGGCATGCAGGACAAAAGGATGGTTATCCCGTAAGGGCCGGTTCAGCTTCCATCGCCAGTTCTTCTCGAACCCAACGGAATGCAGACAATGACAGTCCTGGAAGATGCTGATAAGCCCGGAAGGTATCGGTAACCGTTCCCCGTGATTGACCACGGTGGTAAACCCGTTGAGGAGGTTCTTATACATCCCCCACATCACCCGCAGATGCAGCGGGATCTGCAGCACGGCATTGATCGCCCCCTTGTTCACCGTATGGATATCCACACCCCAATCCCGGTAATTGGTATAGATCCGGTTGGCCAGGGCAGGGAAGAGGTTGAAGTCAAGATGGTCGTGTGAATTGATAAGCCCGGGAAAAACAAGCGCACCGTCAAAGGAAAGTCCCTGCGGACTCCCTTTCGCCCGAGAGCGCATCTCGACGATCGATTGCCCTTCCACAAGGATATCGGTCGCCGTCCCTTCACCGGGTAAACGCAGATTAGTCAGCCACATTGGATTTCTTTAGGTGAATACCATAGATGATGGGAACACCCTGGAACCGCTGATAAGTTGCCAATGCCTGCTGTTTTTCATAGTACGGTTTCATCGTCTCATCGATCTTTTTTTCTATTACAGTCACCTCCTGCAGACCAAGCCTTCCGGCGATAGCCCGGATCTTCTTTATCGGATAGACATGATTACGGATCGCGATGGTCTTTCCCGCCTCCCGAAAGGTCCGCTGACCACCCTTGGACAGCGCAGCCGGATGATAATCCGTGATGATCATCTCCCCACCCGGCTTTAATACCCGGTTCCATTCCTTCAGGGCCGCCACGATATCGGGGATATGCGCGATCGTCAGCGTCGAAATGACAAGGTCGGCACTCCCAGCCGGCAGATCGGCCAAAAGCCCGCCCTGGAGCAGATAGGTTTCGGCCTGCGGGTACTTCTTTCTTAATATATCCAGCATGCCGGAGGATACGTCATAACCCACCAACCGGGCGGGCCGATAAGCAAATAATTTCTTCCAATGCCGGCCCGTCCCGCAGCCGATATCGGCCACCACCCGGCCACTGATGGCCACCCGGCGAAAAAGGTCCGTACAGATTCCCTCGTCTAATGCCAGCATTAGGTTATCAGGTTGATGGTCATAGCTTAGCGCCCAAATGTCATAGGCTGCGGCCGGTTCGGTCTCCTTCTGCCGGGCAGATCGGAGGCTGTCTTTGATTTTGCGTAGTATAGGCATCCTTTCCTATAAAACGGACGTTTATTCTTGCAGGATGCCTGGAAAGGGATAAAATCTAAGTACGGATAAATTTATGTGTAAGATATTGTTATTCAATCCGAGAAGTGCTACTTACAAGTTCAGGGTACCTAACTCCATCTTACAGGTGGCCGCTTCTGTGGAAGGCAGATACGACTGGGTGATCGTTGATGGCAACAGAGAGACCGATCCCTGGAGCAAAATAAGGTCCCTTCTCGCCACCGGCGAATTCAAATATGTCGGCTTTACCGTCATGCCCGGCCCTCAGCTAAAAGAGGCCATTCCGTTCGCCATCCGCATTCGCGAAGAATTCCCGGGCACCGTCATGATCTGGGGCGGCTACTTCGCCACCAACCAGCAAAAGGTCGTGCTCAAAAGCGGTTATGTCGACTTCGTGATAAACGGCCCCGGCGACCACGCCTTCCCCGCCCTGATCGATGCGCTCGAAAAGAACCAGCCTTACGAGCTGATAAAAAATCTTATCTACCATCGCGACGGCAAGATCATAAAAACCCCGAAGGAAGACCTCATCGATCAATCCACCCTGCCCCCACTTCCCTACGACCGGCTCGACAGGTTCTATTCCCTTGAGAAATATCTCGGGAAGACCTATCTCGGCAACCGCACGCTCGCTTATCACTCGAGCATGGGCTGCCCCTTCACCTGCAGCTTCTGCGCCGTCGTGCCCATCTACGAAGCCCGCTGGAAGGCAAAAGCCGCCGGCCAGGTCTATACCGATGTCCGTTATATAAAGGATAAATGGGGCGCCGACTCCATCGAGTTTCACGACAACAATTTCTTCGTATCCGAAAAACGGACCGCGGAATTCTCCCGCATGATCAAAAACGACAACATGATCTGGTGGGGCGAAGGCCGCATAGATACCATCGATAAATACAAGGACGAGACCCTCGCCCTGATGCGCGAGTCGGGTTGCAAGATGATCTTCTTCGGCGCCGAGACCGGCAACGACGAGATCCTGAAAAAAATGGATAAAGGCGGTACCCAGTCGGGCGCCCAGATCCGGGCCTTCGCCGCCCGGATGAAAAAGTTCGACATCATCCCCGAATACTCCTTCGTGTTGGGGACCCCGGCCGAATCCCCGGAAAAAGTAATGCAGTATATCGAACAGGATATCGCCTTCATAAAAGAGATAAAGTCCATCAATCCCGACACGGAGATCGTTATCTATACCTATAGCCCCGTACCCACCGAAGGGTCCGAACTATTCAAAAAAAGCCAGGAATCAGGGTTCAAATTCCCCGAAAAGCTCGAGGACTGGATCAGCCCCCAATGGGAGAACTTCGACCTGCGCAAGAATCCCCTCACCCCCTGGCTCACCCCGGAAATGATCGACAAGATCCGAAATTTCGAAACCGTCCTGAACGGCTACTATCCGACGGTATCCGATATCCGCCTCAGCGCCGTGAAACGCAAACTCATTCATACTGTTGCTGCTTTACGATATAAAACAAACCTATATAAATACCCCTATGAAATAAAACTCCTGCATCGGCTCTGGCATTATCGCCAGCCTGAGATCCAGGGATTTTAACACGTTCCCCGGGCATCCTTTAACAAAAAAACAACGTTTATTATGTCGTTCACCTTGATGCCACGCTAAAATCGTATGAAAATGTATCTTCCGGACTCCTCCATACTAACCAATATTCAAGTTCAGGGCCACACCCGGCTGCGAGAGATTCTTTTCGAAAAGAAATACATCCAGGTCCGGGCACTGGAAAGCCGGCTTTATACCGATGACGAATTGGTGCATCTGCCCGAGATTGCCCCCGCCCATCCCCGTAGCAAAGAATGGGAACTCAGAAAACAATCTGCCCGCCGCCTCGTCCGCCATCTCTCCCGGCGGAAAGCCGACCTCGAAATCCTCGAAATAGGCTGTGGAAATGGCTGGCTCACCCATCAGCTGGCAGAGATCCCCGGCTCGACGGTCATCGGGGCCGATATCAACTTCACCGAATTGCAACAGGCCGCGCGTGTCTTCAGCAACGACCCCAATCTTCGCTTCATCCATGGCGATATCCGCTCGGGCCTGCTCGAAGAACGGAGCTTCGACTTCATCATCTTCGCCGCCACCCTCGAACATTTCCCCTCGGCAAAAAAGATCCTTCATCTCTGCCTTTCCCATCTGAAACGCGGCGGAGAGATCCATATCCTCGATACCCCCTTCTGTAAACAGGAAGAGGTGAAGTTCGAAGAAAGACGGACCCTCGCTTATTATACTTCTTTTGGCTATCCCGAAATGGCCGATTACTATTTTCATCATACCTTTGATGATCTCCGGTCCTTCCGTTACACCGTATTGTATAACCCTAAAGACTTCCGCCACCGGTTTTTGAAGAACAGGAATCAGCACCCCTGGATCCGCATCACGAATAATTGACATAAACACATGCAGGTCCCACCGCTGCTTCATACATTTCAGCGTTATCGTACATTGCAAACAGGCAAAATAACCGCCCTGCCGATCGTCATTCTCATGCCCCATAGCGCCTGCAACTGCAAATGCGTGATGTGCGATATCTGGAAAGGCAACCACAATCTCAAACAACTTACCGAGAAGGATGTCGAAGGCCTGATCGATAGCCTGCGCCGCTACGGCACCCAACAGGTGCTCATGTCCGGCGGCGAAGCCCTCCTCAACCCCAACTTCTTCCGGCTTTGCGCCATCCTGAAAAAAGAGAACATCCGCATCACCCTGCTCTCCACCGGTCTGGCCATCGGCCGGCATGTCGACAACATCCTTGAATATATCAGCGATATCATCGTCTCCCTCGACGGCGACGAAGAACTGCACGATACCATTCGCAATATCCCCGGCGCCTTCCGCAAGATGAAACAGGGCATTCTGCAACTCCATGCCCGGCGCCCGGATTTTCGCGTCACCGCCCGCACCGTCATCCACCGCCTCAACTTCCGGCAGTGGCCCGCCATCATCGACGCAGCAGAAGAACTGGGCCTTAACCAGATCAGCTTCCTACCCGCCGACGTCACCAGCGAAGCATTCAACCGCACAAACCCCTGGGACGAACCAAGACAACACGAGATCCTTCCGTCCGAAGACCAACTGCCCGAACTGCTCGATGTACTGGAAACCGTCATCAAAAAATATGCACCGCTGTTCGAGAACCGCTTCATCGCCGAGCCCCCTGCAAAACTCCGCAGGATAGGGGAGTACTATACCGCATCCTACGGCCGGAACCCCTTCCCCTACAAGCGATGCAACGCCCCCTGGGTCTCCACCGTGATAGAAGCCGACGGCACCGTGCGTCCCTGCTTCTTCCTCCCACCCATGGGAAACATCCACGATCAGTCCCTGCCCGGGATACTCAATAGCCCCGAAGCCATCGCCTTCAGACGGTCGCTCGATATGGATACGAACGACACCTGCCGGAAATGCGTCTGTTACCTTAACCTTCCACCCCGCGCCCGGCTATGACCCCTACGCTTTCCTGGCGCCGGGTAGGACCGGTACTCGCGATCTACACCCTTCTCACCACGCTCGGCCTCCGCGCCCACGAGTTGTTCCTCGACGAAGCCCATCACTTCCTGCTGGCCCGCGACAGCACATCCTGGATCGATCTCTATAACAATGCCCGGTTTGACGGCCATCCCCGCCTCTGGCATACCCTGCTCTTCATTATTACCCATACGCTCACGACAAATCCCGTCGCCATGCAGGTCCTGCAGGGACTCATCTCCGTCTCCGTCGCCTTCGTCTTTCTCCGGTATGCCCCCTTTTCCCTACCCGTCAAGATCGGCGTCCTCTTCGGATACTATCTGCTCTTCGAATACAATCTTCTGAGCCGGAACTACGCACTCGGTATCCTCTTCCTGTTCATCGCCTGCGCCCTGCTCAACACCGCCGGCAGTCCCACCGCGACAACCGGCAGGACCTCCCGCCCCCTTCTCCCGCTCGGCTTCCTCATCCTGCTGATGTGCAATACACATGTGTTCTTCACCTTCGCCGCCATCGGCCTCTATGGCTTTCTCTTCCTGGAATACGCCGGGCAAAAAAAACTCCTGACCCGCCCCTTCCTGGTCTTTACCGGCATCTTCCTCCTCGCATTTGCCTGCGCCCTCATACAGGCCCGCGTCCCCCAGGTGGACAATGTCAACCTCACCCCCGTAAAACCCGATAAATTCCTTTCCGCCGGCAATTTCAGCTTTGCCGCCTTCGGCCTGGTCAGAGGATGGCTCCCCATCCCCGCCACCCTCGGGGGCCGCTTCTGGAATCATTACTGGCTCAGCGAAGAACGGACCGGCCGCATCATCGGCATCGCCCTCTTTCTCCTCCTGCTGACCTTCCCGGCCCTCTTCCTGCACAGAGCGCGCAAGGCCCTGCTCTTCTACTATGCCTGCGCCGGGCTGCTCCTCCTGTTCTTCGACGTCACCCAAATGACGGCCGCCCGATACTTTGGAATGGTGTTTATTTTCTTCCTCGTAGCCTGCTGGCTCGCCGCCAAAGGCCGGCCCGATGCCCTGGCAGACACGCCTTTCTTTTTCCGCGCCCTGCTTTACGGCATCATCGGCCTCCAGCTCATCATCGGCTGGTTTGCCTTCGAACAGGACCTTACCCGGCCCTTCTCCCAATCCCGCAACACCGTCCGCTATCTGCAAAGCCTGCCTCCGGGGGAAAAGATCGTCGTCGACGGCTACAACTCGGGACCCATGCTCTGCGCCTATCTGCAGGGCAAGGTCTTCTATCTCACCACCGGCGCGGAAGGCAGTTTCTGCGTCTGGAAAAAGTCCTGGTTCCCCTATCCCCGGCCCTCCATCGCCGAAGAACTCGCCCAATGGCCCGCCCTCCGGCAGCTCACCCGGTTCATCCTGGTGGCCAACCGCCCGTTGACAAATACAGAAAGCCCTCATTTTCAATTGACGCCGCTTCGCTCCTTCGAGAATAGCATCCAGGGCGAGAATTATTATGTCTACCAGGTGGATACCCACTGATAATCAACAGCCTCCCATACCAAAAGCAGCCCCCCTCCCAGGCATCCCCTGTCCCGAATCCTGCGTTTATTCCAGCATGGATAAGCTTCTTTTCTCGCATAGCTATTTCATGCGTTTTGATCCAAAGCAATGGGCAACAGGCCAACCTTATCCTCCTCTCGCCACCATCGGCGCCGCCGCCCTCATGCGCGAACAGGGATACAAGGTCTCGCTGTTCGACACGATGTTTGTGGAGAGCCCCGAATCCCTCGCGCCGCATCTGGAGACAAAACGCCCCGATTTCTTTATCGTCTATGACGATGGGTTCAACTACCTGACAAAAATGTGCCTCACCAACATGCGCAATGCCGCATTTCGGATGATCCAGATGGCCCATCAGCAGGGGTGCATCGTCATCGTCAGCAGTTCGGACTCCACCGATCACTACGCGTCCTATCTCGAAAAAGGCGCCGACTTCGTCCTCCTCGGCGAAGGCGAAGAAACGCTTCTCCAACTGGTAACGGCCATCCGCAACGGCGATGACAAATTTCAGGGGATCAGCGGCCTCGCCTTTAAACAGCAGGGCCTGCCCGTGCAGACAGCCGCACGAAAAGTGATGAAAGACCTTGACCACCTGCCTCTCCCCGCATGGGACCTGGTGGACATCGAACAATACCGCCGCATCTGGATGGAACACCACGGCTACTTCTCGCTGAATGTCAGCACAACCCGCGGCTGCCCCTTCAAATGCAACTGGTGCGCAAAACCCATCTATGGCAACCGCTACAATGCCCGCTCACCCTGGCACGTGGTAAGCGAGATAAGGATGCTGAAAGAACGCTACCGGTTCGATCACATCTGGATGTGCGATGATATCTTCGGACTGAAGCCCGGCTGGGTCAACGATTTCGCCGACCTCGTAGAAAAAGAGGGCCTTCGCTTCAAATTCAAGATCCAGTCCCGCGCCGATCTCCTCCTGCAGGAGAACTATGTAAAGGCCCTCGCCCGCGCGGGCTGCGAGAACAGCTGGATGGGCGCGGAAAGCGGTTCACAAAAGATCCTCGATGCCATGGACAAAGGCACCACAGTGAACCAGATCGGCGAAGCAACCCGCCTGCTCCGCGAACACGGCATCCGGCCCTCCTTCTTCATCCAGTTCGGCTACCCCGGCGAGACAAAGGAAGACATCGCAATGACCATAAAGATGATCAACCATCTGCTGCCCGACAGCCTCGGGATCTCCGTCTCCTATCCCTTACCCGGCACCGTTTTTTACGATCGGGTAAAGTCCGAGCTGAGCGAGAAGACCAACTGGACCGACTCCGACGAGCTAAAACTCATGTTCCGCAACACCTACCCACCCGCATTCTATAAGCAACTGCATCGCTACGTACACCGCAGCTATGGCTGGCATCTGGCCCTCCGCCAGATCGGTCAGCTGTTGCTCCGCCCCGCCCGGTTAACAAAACAAAATTTTCGCCTGGCAGCTTCGATCATCTACCAGCTTCCCGCGGCGATCATCGCCCGGCAGAAACTGAAAAAACTGGAACATGGTAACTAGTGACCGGACCAATGAAAAAGAAGTGGCTGCGGCCTTTAGCCGGCAGGCCCTGGTCTTCGACGAATATGACGCCGGAAATACGATCATCCATTATAAACGGCAACGCGTAAGAACCCATGTGCTGAGTCTCCTGGCTCCCGGCAGCACGATCCTCGAACTCAACTCCGGCACCGGCACGGACGCTATCTTCTTTGCCCGCGAGGGGCATCGCGTACACGCCACCGACATCGCCGAAGGGATGCAGGCCCGGCTGCGCGAGAAAGTGAGGGCGCAACACCTCGACGGCATCATATCCACCGAACTTCGATCCTTCACCGATCTGGCAAATCTTTCCGACAAAGGACCTTATGATTGCATCTTCTCCAACTTCGCCGGTCTCAATTGCACCCGGGAATTAGACAAGGTGCTCCACTCCTTTGCACCCCTGGTAAAACCCGGCGGCCTCGTAACCCTCGTCATCCTGCCCCGCTTCAGTCTCTGGGAGACCGCAATGCTGTTCAGGGGAAAATTCAAAACGGCTTTCCGCCGGATGCTAAGCGGCCGCAAAGGCGCTCCGGCACACGTGGAAGGCGTTCATTTCCGGTGCTGGTATTACTCTCCGTCTTTTGTGAGACGGGAGTTGAGCGGTTCTTTTCAACAAGTAAAACTGGAAGGACTGTGCACCATCGTTCCGCCATCCTATATCGAACACTTTGCGGAGAAACATCCCGTTGCCTGGAACCTTCTCCGGGCCAGAGAGAATAAATGGCGGGATAAATGGCCCTGGCGGAGTATCGGCGACTATTATATTATTTCTTTTCGCAAGCAGGCGTGACCCGCTCGGCAATAACTTCTTTCACGCGACGGTGATATCTATTGAGGATCCGTTGCTGGAAGATCTCGGGATTAGGCCGGCTGAAATGTTGTCCGCATTGCAGGGTCATCGCCTCCCCCTTCATGTTGACCTCGCCCCGCTCGGTCTTCTTCTGCCAGCGGCTGTCGGTGAGCCCGCGCAGATAGTTTTCCAGCCGGTCACCCAATCGGTGATCGAACAACCGCTCGATCGTCCGCTTCAACCACGGCGGCCGATGCTCACCGGGCACTTCCCGCGGCCGGTCATTGTAATGGGGAAGATACTGGCTCGCCCAGTTATTGGCCTGGAAGAATTTTACAAGGCCACCGTTGCCGCAAACCGGCATGAGGGTGAGCAACTCGATGGCGGTGAAAATATTCTTCTCTTTTACCTCGAGGGCCTCCTCGTCGATAAAATAGTTCATGCAATACCTATGCTGATGCCCCCGCAGATAGGTCAGCTTCTTAAAAAGATGCAGCAGGGTCCGCGCGATCCAGATCCGGTTTGCCATGGTGATGATAAAATAATCGATATCGGCCTTCTCATCGGCGCATCGCTTGGACAAAGAGCCCGAGATACAAACCGCCCGGACAAAGGGAAACCGGTAAAGCAGCCTGGCGCCCTTGTTGGCGATGACCAGCAGTTCATCCGCATGCGCTTCACCCCGCAGTCGCCGGGCCGCAAGCCCGGGCTCGTTTTGCAACGAATAAAAAGGTCCCGACCGGAACACCCGACCCTCATGAACCATCGTCTCCAACTCCTGCCTGACCTCTTCCTGAGTGGCCTCCACTTCGAGAAACCAGCAGACATCCTCGATAGCCAGAGGATAGCTGAAAAGATCGAAATAGGCCAGTGTCTTCAAAATGCTCGATCGTACTACCATAGAGAAAAGAACGCGGTCCCGGCGGCATCGGTTGCTTGTCCCGTCGCATTCCCGCAGGTCGCGGCCTACCCCTTTCCCCGGGGCAACCGACGCTAAAATTGCTGCGTTTTGACTTACAATGGTTATCCTGAAAAGAGCCTTCGACCTCCTCATTTCCACCCTGGTGATCCTGGGTGTCCTGAGTTGGCTGTTGCCGATATTAGCCTGGATGATAAAAAGGGATTCCCCGGGTCCCGTGTTCTTCGTCCAGAAAAGGGTAGGGAAGGCCGGTAAACTTTTTCGTTGTTTTAAGTTGCGGAGCATGGTTGTTAATCAACATGCCGACCAGCACCCGGTGGCAGGAGGCGATGGCCGTATCACTCCACTGGGTAGCTGGCTCCGGCTCTCCCATCTTGACGAACTCCCGCAATTTTTTAATGTATTCCTGGGCTCGATGAGCCTCGTAGGCCCAAGGCCCTATATGCCTTCCGACTGCCATCGGTTTGCCATGATAATCCCCGATCCCGGCTTGCGGGAGCAGGTAAAACCCGGGATAACCGGGATGGCCCAGTCAAAAGGATTGCATGGCATCGTGTGCCATCGGGATACCTTGCTCCAGCGCTATTACTGGGATGATCACTACGTAAGAAATGGAAGTCTCGTCCTCGATATGAAGATACTCTGGAGCACCTTTCTCAATCTTCTTCTCCGCCGGCGACCCGACGTGCCGCGGGAATCGGCCTCCGCTCCTTCAGATCAAATTTCTGTCCTGCACTTAGGAAAACGAAAGGCTTTGGTGCGACGGCTCCATTCGCCCCGCCGGTCCCACTGACACCACCATAAATAGCGACATAGGACTTGCCGATCACCTGTAAGGTGTCGCGTTGTACAAGCACCGCCGTCGCCTCATCCAACCCGATACCGATCAACTGCGGCGCCTTCTCGATCAGTGTGAGCAGGTCGAACTGCCGGTTACGTCGCAACACATGCTGATCGATAGCCGAGTTCTTCAGAAAGCCAAGCCCCTGGGTGTGATCCCCGATAAGCACATCCGCCCCCTTCGTATCGCCGCGCCACAAAAAGGATCCCTGGATCGAGGCCCCCGCCGAACTTCCCGCAATAACGCCACCCCGCTTCAACACATCGAAAAATGCCTGGTGCGTCAGCGTATTCAGATAACAATCGGCTATCCGCCATTGTCTTCCACCGACAAAATACACGCCGGTCGCCCGCTTTAACGGCGCGATAAACGCCTCGCTGTTGGCCATTTTAAGATCGTGGGTGTGCATCAACACCACATCCGCGATCCCGGTCTGCCGCCGGACCTCGTTCACATCAGCCGTATCATAGGCCGCGCTGTCGCCCGAAGCCGCCGTGATCACCACGATATGCGCCTTTTCCCTTCCACCGGCCAGCTCGGTAAAGGTATTCCAGATGGCTGCCGTCGAGCCGACATTGCCGCCAATGATCAGCAGCGACCCCTTCTCCGGTCCATGTGCCGTCTCTCCCGCCTTGACCGTTATGGGTCCCTGCTGACAAAAAGAAGCATGGCCGAAGGCCATGCTCACCACTAATATTATATATTTCATTTTTATACGAGTTCTAAGACGGGCCACGGGCCCGTCGGCCGAAGGCCAATTATTAAATGCGCTGATCATCGGCGGTATTTTTTGCCATACCGCTGAGATGATCGGCGCTGATAATGGTATCCGCAAATCTTTCCATCTCCTCCAACTGCGGACTGCACTGCAACAAAAAGAAATCAACTCCCTCCTCTTCAAAAGCCGCAATGCGGTCCTCCACCTGCGCAGCGGTCCCGACAAGCCCCGAACGAAGCCCACGGTTGGAGACGGAATAGTCCTCCAGCGAAACCTTCTGCTCCAGCTGCGTCCCCGCCAGCCATTGCTGATAATTATTGTAACCGGCGCTGCCCGGCTGTACATTCGTTATCCGTGACAGCTCCTTCTTCACCTCGGCATCGCTGCTGCGGATGATGCTGTAAGCAGCCACCCCATATTGCATCGGCGGCAAACCCTTCTTCTCCCGCCGTTCCCGCATATCCCTGATCCGCTTGCCGATGGTAGCCGGCTCGTCCCCATGCATAACATAACCGTCACAGGTACTCGAGATAAGATCCTTCGCCGTCTCCGATTCACCCCCCGCATAGAGCGCAGGCCTCGGTCGCGAAACAGGCTTGGGTTGCAAGGTGTTGTTGTCTACCCGGTAGTATTTTCCGTTAAAGCTGAAACCGTCTTCCTGCCAGACCCCATTCAGCACCGTCAGCCATTCCGCCGTCCGTGCATACCGGTCATCATGTTGTTCAAAACCAACCCCATACTTGGTAGCCTCATCGCGCCACCACGAAGACACGACATTCAAAGAAAGCCGGCCCCCGCTGATATGATCGATATTCGCCGCCTGCTTCGCCAGCAACGCGGGATTGTGAAACGTCGGCCGCACGGCAACCATCAACTCCTGTTTCTGCGTCACGGCAGCCAACGCAGCAGCCGTAGACCAGGCATCGAGCGACGGCGCCCGCTCCCCCTTGATATCATTCAGGTTAAGTTCGGCGATCAGCGAGAGATCAAATCCGATCTCCTCGCTCCTCATCGCCAGTCTCTTTACATAATCCCAGGTCGGCTGCATACTCTCGTCTTCCACATTTCGCAGCCAGCCGCCAAAAACAGGCATCCAGTATCCATATCGCATGATGAAGGGGTTTTAAGCGTGACTCATAAGCGCTTCTCCCTTTCGGACACCGGCGCGTTTTTCCAAATAATCCACCAGCCGCTGATGGGGATTGAATCCGATCACATTCACCGCATCGGCCACAAAATTCGACAACGCATTCACATCGTAGTACAACAACTCCCCATCCCGGTCATCGATGATATACTCGATACCGCCGACATCGATACCCGATTGCTGAACAAGCGTCTCTACAGCCTTGATAACCGCGGGCGGCGGCGTATAGCCTTCCACCTTCAGCCCGTTCTTCGGTGCTTCGATCGCACAGGCATTCCGAACCAGCTCCACACCCGCATTGGTCTGACAGATATCGGCCGGACAGAGGTTAAACGTATCACCCGTAAGGTATACCCGAATGGCATAAAGGAATTTCCCGCCCAGCGTTTCTACCCGGGTGATATACCCGCCGCGCGCCGGGATAAACTCCTGCAGCAACGCCGTATGATCGACGCCGAAATCCATCCCGCCCCGGGCTACCGCATCTCTAAGGTCTTCCAGCGTCGCATACTTCGTGATGCCCGCACCGCTGCCGCCGATATTCGCTTTGACGACAACGGGGAAACGCAGCCCTTCCGCAGCCGCAACCAACTGCGATGGATGGTTGACGACATGGGCCTTGGGATACTTGATCCCCAGCGACTGCATCAGCTCGAGCTGCAGCGCCTTCGACGTCTCATTGACAAAGGCCTTATAGCCGTTGACCGTCGGGATGCCGAGGTATTCCAGCTGACGGAGATAGTTAAGCGTGTAAAAGATCCCCTGGATCCCATCCCGCAGATAAGCCGAAGGACTCATACGGTTGAAGAACAGGGAATAATCGGGCGCCGGCGCCTCGATGGCGAACTGATGAGCCGCCGGATTTAGCCGGGTATACGGGATGCCCCGGTTGGTCAGCTCTTCAAAAAGCGGCTTGAACCAATCGGGATGTTCGTGGTAAATAGCTATAGGTGACATAGGGCAAATATAACCCAAAAAGAAAGTCTCCCGAAGCGCTAATTTAATTCTTAGACCCCGCCACAATTCCCTGTTTGGGACCGCCCACCACCAGTCCTTGATTAGGAACCCACTTATCATATTCCATATACGCCGCCACCTGGCGCGCCACTTCATCCCCCTTTAACCGGGCCACAAGATGCAGTGCCCCGTCTATCCCCGCAGAAATACCGGCCGTCGTGATTACATGCCCATTATCCACAAACCGGACATTCGCCAAAACCTTCGTCTTTGGCAAAAGCGTCCGCAATGATTCGATACTCAAATGAAAGGTCGTCGCACTCAGACTGTCCAGGATACCCGCCTTCCCCAGGATAAACGCACCCGTACACACCGAAAAGAAATACTGCGTCGCCGGCAGCCGCCCGTGGATCCAGGCCATCACCGCCGGATCAACCGAAGACGGCCCCGCATTCCCCCCAAAAAAAGCCAGGATATCGGCCGGCGGCGCATCCTCGATGCCGTAATCCGGCATCACCTTCAAAATACCCTGCGTCGTGATCGGTTCCTTCTTTCGGGAAACCGTAAAGACGTTAAATCCTGCATAGGAAAAAACTTCCATCGGCCCCGCAAAATCCAGCACCTCCACGCCGTCCTGCAGATAGAAAGCGATCGTCATTTTTTTATCGGTTTTTTTTAGCATTTCCCTTCGCGCTGTATACGTCTGTTTCACAAGCTGCATCCCGCAATGCGAACAAACCCCCGGCTTGGTAAATAACAAGGTATCACAGGAACTATTACAGAGAGTACAAAAATATCCCTCGCCGTTTCCGGCCGGGATCTGCGCCTTCACGCCCGCCATCAAAAAACAGCAACATAGAAAAAGGAACGTCCTCATGGTAAATTATTTCCGTAAAGCTACCGGCATAGCCCGGAATAAAGGAGGACAGAATAGCGAAGGATCAGGACAATCTCGTCACCGCGCATCCGCTCACCCGCGTCGCCGCGCATCCGCTCACCCGCGTCGCCGCGCACCCGCTCACCCGCGTCGCCGTACAGCGGCTCAACGTGCCGTCAGTTCTTTTGGCAGCTGCCCTGTATGTTTTTTCACCAGCGACCGTAGCTGATTCGCACTCTGCAACCCGCATTGCCGCGGTATCGAAGCCACCTTTACCCGCTGCCGCAACATATGAACCGCCTTCTCCACCCGCAGTTTCTCCACATACTGCCCCACGGTAACACCCGTCGCACTCTTGAAAAGATGCCACCGGCGCGCGCTCACCCCCCACATAAAATATCTCATAGGACTGGCCAAACTCCCCGGCCTCATAAAATGCCTGCACCGCACCCGCGAGGTCCAGCAGATGCACCCGATTATGGATATAAAAAATTACCCTGTTATTCGCCATAGACCGTCAAGTTA
>NZ_DASYCH010000039.1:0-17803 GCF_036500295.1 Puia sp.
ATGATAAATCTAAGGCTCCAGACCCTACCTACCTGGATTATTTCTTCACGACCAAAGGTGATCTGATCGTCAAGCTGGTTATCACTAAAAACAAAGAAAAAAGCGCTAAGTAAGCTATTAGCTGGGTGTAACCAAAGCCGCCGAAATAGACTGCATTTGGGTTTATCAATCTGTAAAGTTTCTAACGAATCGAATCGCACAGGCTTCAATGCAGCCAACCCCGGAAATTGTCAATGTGTCCCGTAAAACATTAAAATAGGCATGGCCGGTTTGAGAAACCGAATCCCCTTTAATGTCCATAGTACTGTCGCTAGTAACTTGATAATATAAGCCAGTGTTCAATGCACCATTTTCGTAGATCGATCCTTTTCCCGATTTGTTAAATTGCAAACTTTGATTTTGTGTAGCCGGATGCCAACTTGCGTCTCCATTACCGATATCCATCTGCGTCGCGTCGAGGTGCCAGGTTGTCGCTCTTAATGAAGGGTAGTTGTCAGAATTTTGGGAATTTTTAGAGCCTTTTTTACAAGCCGCCAAGACACAAAAAAGTGACACCGAAAGGACAAGACTAAGTTTGATTTGGGCAAGCAATTTCATGATTATCTTGACTAAGGAAGCGGTAATATCGTTGCATTATTCCGATAATGAAAAAGAACCGGCCAGCCACGGGTAAATTGCTTGTCAATCGAATATAACGGAAATAAAAACGGGGCCTCTCAATTTTCACTTGAAAAGCCCCGTTCGCTCCCCCTGCTGGACTTGAACCAGCGACCCTCTGATTAACAGTCAGATGCTCTAACCAACTGAGCTAAGGAGGAATATGTCTTCGGGCCGGGCCCGATTTGCCCCAAAAGGGGTTGCAAAAATAGGGAAAAATCTGCTTTTAAAAACCTGAAGGAGAAAAAATTATCCGCTTTTTTGGCCGCTCACGCCGGGGCCGTATTGGCTCACGCCGGCGGGAGCGGGCGAATCGCGAACCGCGGCGGCGGGCAAAGTCGGCGCAGCGGCTCACCGCACCTTCAAAGCCACTTAAACAACCCACCCTCTTCAAACCCCACATAAACCCCATCCTCGCGGACCTCGACCGGGTAGGTCTTTATCTTATAACTATCGCCACTGGCCTCGCGCCCATTCTTGAGGCTGAACCTCATGGAATGAACGGGGCACACCACCCGGCAGTTCCCATCGATAAATCCGTCCAGCATCGGGCCGCCGGCATGGGGACAGAGCTCGGCGAAGCCATACCATTGGTCCTCGAACCGGCCAAGACAGATGGTCTTGCCATTCACAACAACCTCGGCGACATTACCCCTTGTCCAATCGATAGCGGCGGCTTCGCCGTCGACCTTATACCATTTGTATTTCTTAAAACCCATTAGCAGAAAATTAGTCGCCGATTAATAGTAGTGTTCGGATTTATACGGATAGCGAATCCGGTAGAGCTCCTTTACCTTGTCGAGGATGGTCCGCCGCAGCTCATCGATATTGCGGCGCTCGGTGGCCGAGACAAAGACGCAGTTGCCGTTCGTCTCCCGCTCCCAGCGTTCACGGAGTTCGCTCATGATCTCCTGCTTCACCCCTTCTTCGAGCCAGGGGTCGAAGGTGTTGGCCTCGTACCTGTCGATCTTATTAAAAATGACCAGTATGGGTTTGTCGAAGGCGTTTAGCTCCTGCAGGGTTTTATTGACAACCCCCAGCTGCTCCTCATAGCCGACGTGAGCGACATCGACCACATGCAGCAGGATATCGGCCTCGCGGACCTCGTCGAGCGTGCTCTTAAAACTCTCGACCAGGTGATGCGGCAACTTGCGGATGAATCCGACCGTATCACTCAGCAGGAAGGGCGTCGCGTCGAAGACCACCTTTCGCGTCGTGGTGTCCAGCGTCGCAAAAAGCTTGTTCTCGGCAAAGACCTCACTCTTACTCAGCAGGTTCATAATCGTCGATTTGCCAACATTGGTATAACCGACAAGGGCGACCCGGATAAACTCGCCGCGGTCCTTGCGTTGCGTGAAGGCTTGTTTATCAATCTCTTGCAGACGGCGACGAAGCAGGGAGATCTTGTCTTTTACGATCCGCCGGTCGGTCTCTATTTCCGTTTCCCCCGGCCCCCGGGTACCGATACCGCCGCCCAGCCGCTCAAGGTGTTTCCACATCCCCCGCAATCTTGGCAAAAGGTATTGATATTGAGCCAACTCTACCTGGAGTTTGGCCTGGGCCGTCTTGGCCCGGCTGGCAAAGATGTCAAGGATCAGATCGGAGCGATCGATCGTCTTTGTATCTAATATTTTTTCAATATTGGAGATCTGGGAGCCCGAGAGTTCATCGTCGAAGATCACTACCTGAACTTCTTTCTGAATGATATACTCTTTTATCTCCTCCAGCTTCCCCTTCCCGATAAAGGTCTTACTGTCAGGATGGAGCAGCTTCTGAGTAAAACGTTTTAGCGTGATCGCCCCGGCTGTTTCCGCCAGGAACGCCAGCTCATCCAGGTATTCCCGGGACTGTTCTTCCGTCTGTGTCTTGTTCACCAAACCGACCAGCACCGCTCTTTCTGCCTTCTGTATACTGTTTTTCTTATCTATCAATCTATAGCGATTAGGACGGCAAAGGTAGAAAAAAAGCGCGGTCGCCCATGGGTGACCGCGCAAAGAGATTTATGAAGCGGAAATGCCTTTACAACCCGCTCAGCGTAATGCCGCCCGAGAAGGGGAAAACGGACGGTCCGGCACTGGTCTTGATCAGGCTGTTGACCTGAAACTGTCCAAAGACGCCGATGACGCCTTTGCTGACCCGGAAAGTGCCGGCGAGCTTGGGTGTATTGAAAAACTGCTTGGAGCTTTCTTTTTGAATATAGTTGCCGATGGTCTGACCTACGCCATTCTGAAGGTTTTTCCCCTTCGTATAGGCGCTCAGCATGATGCCGATCTTCGTGCCGACGGCGAATTTCCAGCTCTTATCCATATGCTCGGGGTCGAGGGCGAACCGCAACTCCACCGGAGCCTCGAGATAGGTGGTCACCAACTTGAACTTTTTGTAATGATTGCCGCCCTGTTCATCCGGGAAGGCGAGGGTGGTATTCGTATAAGCCGCGACCATTACTTCCTGCTGGTGGAAGAAGATATTGCTGCTCCCGATGCCCAGGCCGGCGCCGATGCTCAGACGCTGGTCGGTCTTGAACGGGAAATCGAACATGAAGTAGAAGTTTGCACTGCGATTGAACCCGCGAATATGGATACTGTCCGGTGCGCCGGCCCAGTTGTCATAACCCAATTGGAACATAAAGTGATCGGCCGCGCGTTTGCTGAGATCCCAGGTCTTTTTTTTCTTGGGTTCTTCGGGAGTATTATTGGCGGCAGCGGACTGTAATGCCTTGTTAACAAGGGTGGCGGAGTCGGTAGGAGCAACGGGCTGGTTCGGTGGATTTCTGTGCCTTTTTTGGGCGAAAACAGCAGTAGTTGTGGCTAAGAAAACCATCACAGTGATGAAATGCTTCTTCATAATTTGACAAATGTATTCTCCTTGGGGTTAATAAAAGGTTAAAGAACCCCCTTCCGTCTTGATTTTTAATCGCCCGCAAGATATCACTTTTTCGTCATCCTCCGAATTTACGCCAAACAGAGATAATATTTTGACAATCTTGCGGAATTTGCCACTGGGAATTAGTGCGTACTTGCTTTTCAATAATTGCCGCTATATGAAAAAGAAAAGCATTCTTTTCCTCCTTCTCCTCATTTTCCACCTTGCCGTTTATTCCCAAACCATCGCCGTGAGGGGCAAGATCAGGAACGACAAAGGCGAACCCCTTCCCGGTGCGACCGTGACCGTAAAAGGGACCACCGT
The DNA here is from genome assembly GCF_036500295.1 of Puia sp. Lineage (NCBI taxonomy): Bacteria > Pseudomonadati > Bacteroidota > Chitinophagia > Chitinophagales > Chitinophagaceae > Puia > Puia sp. Next base: position 3,844 of record NZ_DASYCH010000039.1, read on the forward strand.
CACCACCGTTACCGATGCCGATGGCGCCTTCGTGATCCAGGCCCCGCCCCAGGGCACCATCGCCATCTCCGTCGTCGGCTATGCGGGTGACGAAGAAAAGATCGGCGGCCGTGCCGACCTGATGATCGTTCTTCATCAAAAGGCCTCTGAGCTCAACGATGTCGTGGTGGTTGGATATGGCACCCAAAAGCGTGCCGACCTCACCGGCGCCGTCGTTGCGGTCACCGGTGCTGAAATGAATAAACGCGTCGCAACCGACCCCACCCAACTGCTGCAGGGCAAATTGTCCGGGCTCTCGGTTACCCAGGGTTCCGGGGAGGCAGGCAACGAGTCGCTGGTACTCCGCATAAGGGGTCTTGGCACCAACAGTTCGGCCGGCAGTAACCCGCTGATCATCGTGGACGGCCTTCCCGGCAGCCTGTCGTCGCTCGACCCGCAGAATATCGAATCGGTGACCATGTTGAAAGATGCAGCCTCGGCGGCTATCTACGGGACCCGTGCCGCCAACGGCGTTATCCTGGTAACGACAAAGCAGGGTACCAGCGGAAAAATGCAGCTGAGCTATGACTACAATATCGGGATCACCCGGCCGTCGGCCCTGCCTGATAACCTGGTATATAATTCCGCTCAGTATATGGTCCTCTGGGACTCGGCGGCCAGCCATTCGGGTTATCCCAATAAGTTCACCCAGGCCCAGATCGACCTGTACAGCAATCCCAACCGCGACAAGCATCTCTATCCCGATTATGACTGGCTTCATGAGATCATGCGCACCGTCGCCGTACAGACCCATCATCTTGGTTTTACCGGCGGCAGAAACGGAACAACCTATAACATCGGCCTCGGCTATGTCAACCAGCCCGATATCATGCTGGGATTCTCCTACGCGAAATACAATCTTCAGTTCAACCTGAATTCGAAGATCAGCGAGAACGTCAGCTTCGGCGCCAGTCTTACCCTCAACTACAGTAAACGACTCTATGCCTCCCGGGGAAGCCAGGATCAGTTCCTGTCCACGCTGTCGCAGTCTCCCATGTATGGACCGATACTCCCGGATGGAAGCGGCCGCTATGTCAACTCCGTATTCCCCAGCGTGCAGACACCCAATAAGAATCCCGTCGCCATCGCCCGGAATGCGCTTGTCAACGACAAGGATTATTTTGTGCAGAACAGCGTTTTCCTCAACGTCAGGATCCTCAAAGGCCTCGACTGGAAGACAAGCGGCGGGTTCAACTTCGAATATGAGAGTACCTACGATTTCAAGCCCGTGATCAACCAATACAACTGGTTTGCCGGTCCGAACGACCTGCCCGAGCGAACGCTTGACGTCAATGGTCAGGGTCTGACCGAAACCGATAACAACACCGTTTATCCGGTTGGCTATACCCAGCTCACCTATACCCGGAGCTTTGGGGATCATAATCTGAAACTGCTGGCGGGAACCCAGGCGGAATACAACAAGACCCAGTCCCTCGTCGGTCAGCGCAACACTCCCTTCTCCAACAATATCACCCGGGAGTTGAATGCCGGTCCCGTTGGATCGCAACTCGCATCGGGCACCTCGTCGGAATGGTCCCTTCGCTCGTATTACGGGAGACTCAATTATGATTATAAAGAGAAATATCTGCTGGAGGCCAATGCCCGCTATGACGCTTCCTCCCGCTTTCCTCCGGGTAACCGCTGGGGTCTCTTCCCATCGGTGTCCGCAGGATGGGTACTTTCCAAAGAGCGTTTTCTCGAGGATGTTTCCTGGCTTTCCAATCTTAAACTCCGGGGCTCATGGGGGAGGCTGGGTAACCAGAACATCTCCAACTATCCCTATCAGGATGTCTATACCAGCGCCAATGCATACAACACAAATACCGCGTATGCCTATTCGTTCTCCGGCAGCACGTTGAATTCGGGTGTCGCACAGAACGCCCTTTCCGATCCTAAGATCAAGTGGGAGACGACCCGCATCATCGATATCGGAACGGATATCACGGTTTTCAACAAGTTGAGTCTGACGTTCGACTGGTATAACAAGATGACGTATGATATTCTGTACAAACCGCAAATCCCGGCCTTTGTAGGGCTTGGCTCACCAACGATCAACAACGGTAAAATGCGGAACACGGGTTTCGAGCTCTCGGCGCAATATGCCGGCAAGGCCGGGCCGGTACACTATTCGATAGGCGGCAATATCCAGGTGAACAAGAACACCCTGGTGAAATTCGGCGCACCGCAGATCACCGCCAACAACACGATCAATATCGAAGGCCACCCCTTTGGCAGCTATTATATGTATCAATATGCCGGTATCTTTCAATCGGCGGACGAGATCCGGAAGGCGCCCGTTCAACAATATAGTCCGCAACCAGGCTATCTGCGGTTCAAAGATGCCGACGGAAATGACACCGTCAATGCCAATGACCGCGTCATCGTCCCCGGCGTCTTCCCGAAGTTTGAATATTCGTTGAACACGAGTGCCAGTTATAAGAATTTCGACCTGACGATATTTTTCTATGGTTCCTATGGCCAGAAGCAATATGTCGGCGGATGGGGGATACAACCCTTTAACCAGGGGTCGCCGCCGCCGAAGAGCTATCTGAATGCCTGGACCCCGGCCAATCACAGCACGACCACTCCGCTGATCTATATCACCGGCCAGGGCAACGCAAGCAGCAATATCACGACACCGTCAACCTTTTATCTGAAAGACGCCTCGTTCCTCCGGATCAAGAACGTACAATTCGGTTATACGTTACCGGCCGCGATAGCAAAGCATATCGCCATGAGCAGTCTGCGCATCTACTTTGCCGGCGACAATCTTGTCACGTTCACAAAATTCCCCGGTCTCGATCCCGAACGGGCGCTGGGCAACGGAAATGTCCGCTTTGTCGTGCACCCGCAAAACCAGGTATTCTCCTTTGGCGTAAAAGCCGTTTTCTAACTCGAAAAAACAGCGATCATGCAACATCCGTTTATAAAATTTCCGCTTCTTCTCCTTGCCGCCGTGCTGCTCTTTTGTGCATGCAGCAAGAACTTCCTCGACAAGAACCCGCCGGACCAACTCTCGTCGGCTAATTTCTGGAAGACCCAGGCAGACGCCGACCAGGCGCTGACTTCGATCTATAGCTATCTCATCCAGGGATATAATTATACCAGCAGCACCAATACCGGGCAGGGGTGGGGTTCGGGCACCCCTTACTGGGAGACCCTTACCGACAACGCGTACAGCGGCGCCTTTGGAACCATCGCCACCGGGGATATCGAAGCGACCACCGGAACGATCCAGTCCGATGCCTACAACACTTCCTATAAGGCAATCCAGGATTGTAATGTCTTCCTTGCCAATATCGGGAAGATCAATCTGGACGCAACGACGATGAACCGGTATATCGGCGAGGTCCGGTTCATCCGCGGCTATTATTATTTTCTTCTTGAACAGCTCTATGGCGACGTGGTGCTGTCCTTACGCCCACTGGGGAAAGATTCGGCAAGCTATAAGCTGCCGCGAACGCCAAAGCCGATTGTCATCGATTCCATCTTCAGCGACTTTAATTTTGCCGCGGCCAATCTACCGAACACCGCCTATACGGGACACGCGGTGCGAGGGACCGTTCTTGGCTATCTCACAAAGTTGTACCTGACGCTGCAACGCTGGCAGGATGCGGCGGCGACGGCACAAACGATCATGACGGAAGGCAAGTTCAGCCTCTATACAGGAGGCTATCGGGGACTTTTCTTAAAGCCTGGTCAGAACAACAACCCGGAGATCATGTTCTCCGGCCGCTACCAGATACCCAATGCGTACAGCCCCGCCGACTATCTTTATACGTATAGCTCGAGTTTTCAGCCGGTGAGTAACCTGGTCAACGACTATGAATGCACCGACGGTCTCCCGATCACCACGTCGCCCCTTTACAAATCCGCCACGCCTTATAATAACCGTGATCCGCGGCTGCTGGCCACGATCCTCACACCGGGGGTATTGTACAAAGGGGGTATTCCATTCGTCCCGGCGCAGCTCGGCGCTTCGGCTGGTTTCCTGAACAAGAAAGGGGTCGACTCGACGCGGGCCACGGTGATCGGAACGCAGAGCGACCAGGATTGGGTCTATCTGCGATATGCCGATGTCCTGCTGATGTACGCGGAGGCGCAGAATGAAGTGGGCGGACCGTCGCCGGATGTCTACAGCGCCGTCAATGCCGTACGCGCCCGACCCGGGGTCAACATGCCCGCCTTGCCGGCCGGGCTCTCACAGGACTCCCTGCGGACCCGCATCCGTCATGAGCGGCGCATCGAGCTCGCGTTGGAAGGACAGCGCTATTTCGATCTGAAAAGATGGCGGCTCGACCGGGTGATCATCCCGACGATAAAGGACCCCAGCGGCGCCTTTCGCACCTTCCCGTTGCGGGATACGCTATGGCCCGTGCCCCAGTCGGAGATGGATCTGTCGAGGACCTATAATAACCCCGCTTATACCCAAACACCGGGGTATTGATAAACTCGTGAACTATAGCTAATTTCACGGCGAATTCTCAAATCATTTCACATGGAATCCGCCCGGAAAAAGACGCTTGCAGGTTGGGGTAATTACCCTGTCGCCGAGTCGTATACCGTTAATCCCCGCAGTGAAGCGGATGTCCGGAGCGACCTGGATAAAGGGAAGGTCATCGCCCGGGGCCTGGGAAGAAGCTATGGCGATCAGGCAGTGAATGAGAACAATTTTGTCGCCATCTGCACAAAGCTTAACCATTTCTTACACTGGGACGAGAAAGAGGGAATATTGGAATGCGAGGCCGGCGTGAGTCTGGAGGAGATCATTCTCACCTTTGGTTCAAAAGGCTGGCTGCCGATGATCTGTCCGGGAACAAAATTTGTGACCATCGGAGGCGCCATCGCGAACGATATTCACGGTAAAGCGCATCACATCGACGGATCCTTTGTCAACTGCGTGTTGTCCTTTACCATCCTGCTTGCCGACGGGACGGTCACGGAGGCTTCACGCACGGAGAACGCCGATCTGTTCTGGGCCAACTTCGGGGGACTCGGACTGTTGGGAGTGATCCTTACGGCCCGGTTGAAACTCCGTAAAATAGAGACCACCTATTTCAAGCAAAAGTCCATTAAGATAAAGGGGCTTGACCATATGCTCGAGGCCCTCGATCAATATGATCACGACTACAACTATTCTGTGGCCTGGATCGACGCGCTGGCGAAGGGCAGTAAATTGGGCAGCGGGGTACTCACGCTGGGCAATGCGGCCAAACTCAGCGATCTGCCGGAGAAGCTCAGGAGCAATCCGCTCAAACTCCATGCGACGAGCAAACTGACCGTGCCCTTCTTCCTACCCTCCTTTGTGCTGAACGGCCTGACCGTTCGGATGCTGAATCGTGTTATCGCTTTTGTTCAGAACTCGCCGAAGGAGTTTATCCATTACGAAAAATTCTTCTTCCCGCTCGACGCGATCAACAACTGGAACAGAGGCTATGGAAAACGCGGCTTTATCCAATACCAATTCGTTATTCCGGAAGACAATGGAAAGAAGAACCTCGCGGAGATACTCGAAATGATCGCCGCCAGCGGCTGTACTCCTTTTCTGAATGTCTTTAAACGCATGGGAGATGGCCAGGGTATTCTTTCCTTTCCTTTTAAGGGATATACGCTTGCGATCGACTTCCCGGTAACGAAGAATCTCTTTGCGTTTACCCCAAAGCTGGATGCAAAAGTGCTGTCGGCCGGGGGCCGGCTTTATCTGGGGAAGGATGCTCTACTGCAGGAAAGCACATTCAAAGCCATGTACCCGCAATATGAACAATGGATGGAGGTGAAACGCAAGTATGACCCAGCCAACCGGTTCACCTCGAATATCTCCCGCCGCCTGGGTCTTGATCCGGCATAAGGTTAGGTTCCCACTTTTGACGAGAACTTCTTTCTCACCCTGCTCAGGGTTTCGAGTGTCATCCCGAGATAGGAAGCAATATATTTTAATGGAATGCGGTTGGCCAGCGGGTCATGATGCAAAAGAAAATGCCGGTATTTGTTCTCCGCCTTCGTCAGGCGGGCGATAAAGGCGCGTCTTTCGGCGTCCGCATAGTAGTGCTGCAGTAATTTACGGGCTACGATGTTGAACTCCGGCATCATCTCGTACATCTTCTGGAGATTGGCATTGCTGAGGGCGAGAAGCTCGGTGTTCTCCAACACCTGGATATTCTCGATGGAGGGTTCCTGCGTATTCAGACTGAGAATGGAAGAGACCAGCTCGTTCTCCACGACGATCCAGGTAGTGATATCTTTCTGACCTTCCCGGGTGAAACCCCGCACGGCTCCTTTCACGATAAAATAGACATGATCGCAACGGTTTCCTTCTTTTAGTAAAAGCTTCCGTTTTCTGACGGAGAGCCCGGTGACATTTTTCTTGAGAAAGTCTCCCATCTCGGGAGTCAGGGGATGGAAATAGTTCAGCACAGTTAGTAAGGGGGTGGCGTTCGGGGCAGGCGCGTGTTCCTTTCCCGCCCCTAGGGGTTCAGGTTGCTTCATGTTTTGAGGCTTAGGTGGTTTGGTCAAACAAATATATACTATTTCTTCAGCCGGGAGTAATAGAGGCAGACCTTGTTCATCAGGCAGGAGTCACATTTTGGTTTGGGCGAACATATTTCTCTTCCGTGGAAGGACATCGCCATTCCGGCATCCCATTCCTTTGCCGGAAGGATCTTCATCAGCTGCTCTTCCATCTTGCCTGCATCGAGCGTTTTTACGATGCCCAGCCTGGGGGCCACCCGCAGGACGTGAACATCTACGATGATACCTTCGGGCGGCGCGCCGGCTTCCCGCAAGATAACATTGGCGGATTTTCTGCCGATACCGGGTAAGTGGGTAAGTTGCTCGAGGGAAAGCGGAATATGATCATTTGTTTTTATCTCCCCGGCAATCGCGGTGAGCCATTTGGCTTTGTTGGCAAAATTGGTGATGCCGGCGAAATAGGGGAAGAGGGCAGCGGGAGCGACCCCGTCGAGGGACGTTATATCGGGAAAGTCCGCAAAAAACTTTGGCGCGACGGAGTTGATATAGCTATCGGTCGATCGTGCCGAAAGCACTACCATGACGATCAGTTGATAGACGTTCCCGTATTCCAGCGGATGCTTTTTCCCCTTGTATTTTTTGACCAGAGGGCGGATGGCTTCCGGCCAATCGATTTTTGCGCGCATGACCGGTCAAAGGTCGATCAAATCGGGGAGATTTTGCACGGCTCCGGGCGTAAAAAAACTCCCGGTTTACCGGGAGTTTTTTTTGTGGGCCCTGCTGGGCACGATCCAGCGACCCTCTGATTATGAGTCAGATGCTCTAACCAACTGAGCTAAGGGCCCTGCCTTTTGAGGCGTTGCAAAACTACAAAATCCCCGCTGCATACCGATAAAATAAAAAACAAATTCAAGTCATTAAAATCTTCTTAACTTGCTAATAATTGCTAATAAAGTATAGAACTGCTTGCCAATTGCAATGACTGCTGAAGGTGTAAAATATTTACAATCAAGGATTGCTCGCTTTGATGACCAAAAGGCATATAAAGAACTGTTCACCACCCTTTATTCTCCTTTGCTCCTCTTCGCGAAATCCATGGTCAAATCCAGGGAGTCCGCGGAGGAGATCGTATCCGATGTGTTCATTCGCATCTGGGAGAAGCGGCGTGATCTGGAAAGGATCGACAACCTCAAAGTATATCTCTACGTCTCCGTCCGCAATGGCGCCCTCAATCATCTCAGCCATCAAAAACGCAATAGCACCAACCCGATCGAAGAGTTTCATGCGGAATTTACCAGCATCTATTTTGACCCCGAACAACTGCTGATCACCGCCGACATGCTCGCGCTGATAAAAAAATCTATCGATCAGCTCCCCCCAAAATGTAAGATCATCTTCAAGCTCGTCAAGGAAGACGGGCTTAAATACCGGGAAGTAGCGGAAATCCTGAACCTCTCCGTCAAGACGGTTGAGAACCAGGTGGCCATCGCCCTTCAAAAGATCGGTAATACGGTGAGCTTCGATGTCGACCGGACTATCCCTTTTCCGGTTAAGAACCATTCCTGACACCCATCGCAATGGCGTCATTATCAGCCTAGTATGCCAGGAATCAAATAATTGTTAAAAAAACGTTGATCCGGCTTGGGGGTTTCTCCGGTTTTTTCTGTCCTTCACTCAACGACGCTGCCAAATGGGAAAAGAGCATAAGGAACATACCTGGAACCTGATTGCGAAAAAGCTGGCCGGAGAGGCCAGCCCTGCCGAATTGCAGGAGCTGGAAAGCCTGCTCCGCGATAATCCGGAGCTGCACTATCCCGTACAAACCATCGCCGATCTTTGGGAGCATACCAGCCCCGCCGACAAAAAACAGGCCGAGGAGGCTTTTGGCCGTCATCTCGACCGCATCGACCGGTTCAATATCGAATATATACCCACACTCACCGTCGTCGCCGATGAATCGGTCGAAAGACCATCCTATCGCCGCAAGTTACTCCTGCTTGCCCCGGTAGCGATCATCCTTACCGGCATCGTGATCCTGCTGTTCAGTCGCCCGGCCGCTACGCGAGTCGCGGTTTTCGCGCAGTCGCCCGCCACTCACGAGATTTCTACAAATATCGGCTCGAGGACCTGTATCACGCTTCCCGACAGCTCGCGAGTCTGGCTCAACGCCGGCAGCCATATACAATATGGAAAGTCTTTTGGCAGGGAGTACCGCGAAGTCAACCTGATCGGTGAGGCCTTTTTTGATGTGGCGCCCGATGCCGCTCATCCTTTTATCATCCACACCCGGAAGGTCGATGTCCGGGTACTCGGCACCAGCTTTAACCTGAAGTCATACCCCACCGACAAGACAACGGAGGCAACGCTTATCCGGGGTAGCATCGAGGTATCTATCCGCAACCGGCCAAGTGATAAGATCATCCTCAAGTCCAACCAGAAGCTGGTGGTCAACAACGACGACAGCCTGGCATTGAACACCGTCGCGCGTAGAAGAGAGGTTCGGCCCGAGTCGCTCGTATTGATCGGCAAACCAACCTATGAACACCGTTCGGGAGTCGTCATCGAAACATCCTGGGTCGATAACAAGTTGATCTTCCAGGACGAAGAATTCGGTGATCTGGCCAGGCAAATGGAACGCTGGTACGGCGTTTCCATCAGTTTTGAAGACCCCGGAATGGAAGAGTTCCGGTTTACGGGCAGCTTTGAGAAGGAAACCATCCGGCAGGCATTGGACGCGTTGAAGATGACGGATCAGACGGCGCGATTCGGTTATAGCATCGAAGGAGACCGGATAACCATACACAACTAACTGATATGATTATAATTGCCAAACCAAAACAATTGCGAATGATTAACAGCAGTTAATTAAATAAATGCGGGAAATGTTGGCGCATTCCCCGCAAGGTTCTCTCAGAAACCAGGTCGTCAGGGAAAGACACAAAACCGGTTTCATTCATCAAAAACCCACAAGTTTAAAAATATGAAAAAAATGCTAACGATTGGGGGCCTCAGCCCTCATGCCGTAAAAAAAGCTCTTTTGGTTATGAAACTAACCTTTCTTCTGGTGTTTGTGGCGGCACTGCAGGTATCTGCGAATGTCAGTGGGCAGGGAAGGGTATCACTCACGCTGAAACAGGTAGAGATTTCCAGGGTGCTCAACTCTATTGAAAAACAGGGAACTTACCGGTTCCTTTATAATAGCAGACTGGCCACCATCCGGAAAAAGGTCTCCGTTGACGCTACCGATATGACCATCAGCGATCTGCTGAAAAGCATGTTCAGCGGTACGGACCTTACCTTTAAGATGTTGGAAAACAACCTGATCGTTGTGGTCTCCAACTCCCCGGTCCCCCAGGATATCAAGATCACGGGGACCATAACGGGCGAAAACGGGGAGGCGCTTTCCGGCGTTACTGTCAGCGTAAAAGGCTTCGCAACTGCCACTTCAACGGACAACAACGGGGCGTTTACGATAACGGCTCCCGAAAAAGGAACGCTTGTTCTTTCCTATATCGGCTACCAAACCCTGGAAGTGGCGATCAATAGCCAGGCCGTGCTCAATGTGAAGATGACTGCCTCCAATAAGGCCCTCGATGAAGTAGTGGTCATCGGTTATGGCCAGGCCAGCAAGCGGGACCTGACCGGCTCGATCGTGAAAATAGACGGCAAAGAGATCGCCGATAAGCCGAACATCAACCCGGTGGCATCGCTGCAAAGCAAGGTCGCCGGTGTATATATCGTCAACAGCGGTGATCCCGGCGTTCAGCCGGATATCCGGATCCGCGGTACAACCAGTATCGGCCAGGTGCATCCGCTTTATGTCGTTGATGGGATCCTCCAGGACGATATCTCCTACCTGAACGCCAACGACATCGAATCATTGGAGGTTTTGAAAGACCCCTCCTCGCTGGCCATCTTCGGGGTCAGGGGCGCCACCGGTGCCATCGTCATCACCACGAAAAAGGCAAAGGCCGGACAGACCATCATCAACTATAACCTTACGCAGGGCTGGAAAAAGATGGTGGATGCGCCGAAATTTGCCGACGCGAGCGCCTTTAAAACCCTTTACGCGGAAGAACTCGCCAACACCGGTATCACTGCGACTCCCGACTTCAGCGGCCTGAACGCAAACACGAATTGGATCGATGCCGTTACCCGGACCGCTAATTTCCAAACCAGTAATTTAAGCGTTTCCAGCAGTACGGATAAAAACCGGTTCAACATGGGCCTTGGCTATACAAAGGACCAGAGTGTCGTACAGCATATCCAGCTGGATCGGATCAACATCAGCCTTAGCGACGAATACAAGCTCAGCAAGTTCATCAGAGTAGGCGCCAATGTCAATGTCAGCAGGACACATAACCCCTACATTTATGATGACCTCGGCGACCCCAACGGCTCCAACGTCCTCAATGACGCCCGGCAGCTGATCCCCTTACTCGGAACGGGTACCTCCCAATTTCGGCTGAAGAATCTCTACGGGACGGATACCACCAACCAAAACGTGTATCCCCTGGCGCCCTCCTTACAGCTTTCCGGCGTAGTGAATCCCCTACTGAAGCTGAACAACGAGTATAACAAGACAGTAGATTACACCTATCGCTATGTTGCCTCTGCCTTCGCCGAGATCAACTTCCTGAAATACTTTACCTGGCGCACCACCATCTACGGGGATGTAAGCGAACAGGACCGGCGCCAGTACAAGCCCACCTACTATGCCTTTAACCCTGTGACCAGGGACGTACAGGTTCAAAACCCAAAGACCAGCGTACAGGAAGAAGCTACGTCCATCCGGAAGTTCCAGCAGGATCATATTCTGACCTTCAAGTCGATCTTCGATCAGCATAGCATCACGGCCAGCGGCGGGTTCACCACCTATTATACCGGAAATTTCGAGAGAGGCGGTAAATCCATCCAGGGCACGTACGGCCCTATTCCGGACGACCCTCGTTTCTGGTATCTCAGCACAAACTACGAAGATCCGTCAACGTCGATTGCTTCCTCCACCCAGTATGAGAACTCCACGGTCTCCTGGCTGGGCCGGGTGTTGTACAATTACGCCGGGAAATATTACCTCACCGCTTCCTATCGTAACGATGGTTCCTCGCAAATCCCCTCGGCTAATCGATACCAGAGCTTCTGGGCCGTCGGTGGCGGATGGGAAGTCACCCGGGAAAATTTCATGGCCAACCAGCATGTGCTTGATTTCCTCAAGATCAGAGGTTCAGTCGGCGTACTGGGTAACCAGAATACTTACGATCCGAACACAGGTCTTGCCGCCCCTTATCTCTTCGCGCAGATCCTGACCGCGGGCTCCATAACCTCCTTTGGAAATTATCTCTACAGCGCCGCCAACCCTCTGTACAAACCCGACCCGGATCTGCGTTGGGAAACGGTCCATGCCCAGGAGATCGGCTTCGAAGCCAATGCGCTTAACAACAGGCTGCATTTCGAATTCAACTATTATAATAAGACGACCGAAAACCTGATGACGGTGATCAACAACGGACCACTGGGAATCGTTAATGGCGTCACCAATGCGGGTAGCCTGCGCAACTGGGGCGAAGAAGTGACGGCCTCCTGGACCCAGCGCCTCGGGACCGATTTGACACTGCGGGTAAGTGGCAACATAACCTTTATGAAGAACAAGGTCGAGGCTCTCAGCCCCTTGCTTGCCGGCGGTCAGATCGCCCGGTACAGCCAGAACAACGGTGCACAGGCCAGCATTACAAAAGCAGGCCATCCTATCGGTTATTTCTATGGCTACCAGCAGGAAGGGATCTATCAGACACAACAAGACAAATCCGCTTCGCCTGATGCATCCTCGATCGGGAGCTACGGGCCGGGAGACTTCAAATTCAGAGACGTGAATCACAACGATTCTGTCGATGTAAACGACCGGACCCAGATCGGGAATCCTTCACCCAACTTTATCTATGGCGGCTCCATCGGGCTTACGTGGAAACATTTCGACCTCGGGATCGACGTCGGCGGCGTCCATGGCAACCAGATCTTCCGCACCTGGGCATCGCTGGAGGCTCCATATCAATTCGTCAACTATGCCGCGTTCCAGATCAATCGCTGGCATGGCCCGGGTACTTCCAACAAAGTGCCGCAGGTCAATTCAGGAGAGCGTTTCAACTACGTAGGGTCATCGTATAACATCGAAAGCGGCAGCTACTTCCGGATCCGCAACGTGCAGCTGGCGTACAATTTCGACACAAAGATGCTGTCAAAAGCCTCTATCAAGAACCTGCGCGTTTTTGTCAACGTACAAAACCCGAAGACCTGGCGGACCAATCATGGCTTCTCCCCTGAGGCTGGCGGCGATGCTACCAGCTTCGGCGTAGACTACGGAAAATCGGGCAGCGCGTTACCCATGATCACCAGCGTCGGCCTGAATGTAACTTTTTAGATAAAAAAAATAATTTTTGATATGAAACAAAGTACAAAAATAGTAGGAATGATCGCATCAGGGCTGCTGATCGTCTCTTCCTTCTCCTGTAAGAAGTTCGTGGACAGGAAGCCATTGCAGGCGACGCTTCAGGACGTACAGGCCTCCCAGGGATCTCTTGAGGCTCAGAGTCTCGGATTGTATTATACCCTGCGGACCTATGGCGGATTCTCGTCCCTGCCATGGATCGATATGCATAGTATCCGGGGTGATGACGCCGCAAAAGGCAGTGACGCCAACGACGGCAAGGAAGTCATCGCCGAATTTGAAACCTTCCAGTATACGAAAGACGACTGGGCCACCGACACCTATTGGAACGATCACTTTACCATGATCAACCTCGCCAACGCGGAGATCCACTATGGTGACTCATTGAAGTCGAATGACCCTGCAGTTTTAAGGCAATTGGGCGAAGCGCATTTTTTCAGAGCCTATTCCTTCTTTGAGCTGGTGAAGGCCTACGGCCAGGTTCCATTGATCAACTATTATTACACTAATCCGGCGGACGGGGTGCGGCAAAAATCGACGCTTGACTCCCTGTATGCCCAGATAGATGCCGATCTGGATACCGCTTCACGCTATCTGCCACTCTCCACCAGCGAGTATGGTGCCAACTACGCCGGAAGACTGACCTCGGGCGCGGCAAACACGCTCTGGGCACAGGCTTACTTGTTCCGCAAGAACTGGGGCAAGGTAGTCTCGCTTTGTAACACCGTTATTACTTCCGGCCAGTATAGCCTTATGTCTAATTTCACGGATATCTGGAAGGATGGGGTCTTTGGCCAGGGTAAGAACGGGCCGGAATCCATCTTCGAAATGAATGCTTATGTAGGCGTCAATGGCGCTTCCATCTCTTCGCAGTGGCAGGGCCAGGACGGCTGGGGTACGGCGCAACAGGTCCGGCAAAACGGCGCACCCCTCGAATGGAATCTGGGCTGGGGTTGGAATGTGCCCACCCAGCAATTGCTTGACGCATGGAACGCTACCGACCCTAACGAT
>NZ_DASYCH010000040.1:0-3484 GCF_036500295.1 Puia sp.
TAGATGCCGATCATGGCGTCGCAGAAGCGGTCGAGTTCGGCTTTGTCTTCGCTTTCCGTCGGTTCGATCATGATCGTGCCCGGAACGGGAAAGCTAAGCGTGGGGGCGTGGAAGCCATAGTCCATAAGGCGTTTGGCCACGTCTTCGGCCTCGATGCCGGCGCTCGTCTTGAAAGGGCGCAGGTCGACGATAAATTCGTGGGCGCAGGTGCCATTAACGCCGCCATAGAGGATCTTATACTGTTTTTCCAGTCTTGCCTTCATATAGTTGGCATTGAGGATGGCGTATTGGGTGGCGCGTTTCACGCCTTCCGCCCCCAGCATTTTTATATAGGCGTAGCTGATGAGCAGGATGCTGGCCGATCCAAAAGGGGCGGCGGAGACCGCGTGACCCGGTTGGGCGGGGTTGCCATCGACGTGGCCGGGGAGATAGGGCTTCAGCTTTTCGTTGACACAGATAGGCCCCATACCCGGACCGCCGCCGCCGTGCGGGATGGCGAAAGTCTTGTGGAGGTTCAGGTGACAGACGTCCGCTCCGATCAGGCCCGGGCTGGTCAGTCCAACCTGGGCGTTCATATTAGCGCCGTCCATATAGACCATTCCTCCATTGTCATGGATCGTCCGGCAGATATCCTTTATACTTTCTTCGAACACGCCATGGGTTGAAGGGTAGGTAACCATCAGACCGGCGAGTTGATCTTTGTATTGCACCGCTTTTTCTTTCAGGTCGGTCACGTCGATATGGCCGTCGTCGTCGCTCTTGACGACCACCACCTTCATGCCTGCCATTACGGCGCTGGCCGGGTTGGTGCCGTGTGCGGAGATGGGGATCAGCATGACATCGCGGTGTGCTTCCGAACGGGCGGCATGATAGGCGCGGATGGTAAGGAGACCTGCGTATTCGCCCTGTGCGCCGCTATTGGGCTGCAAGGACGTGGCGGCAAAGCCCGTGATCTCGCTGAGCCAGTTCTCCAGTTCGGTGAGGATCCGGCGATAACCTTTCCATTGGCCGGCGGGGGCGAAGGGGTGGATACCACCGAATTCGGGCCAGCTTACCGGGATCAGTTCCGTGACCGCGTTCAGTTTCATCGTGCAGGAGCCCAGGGAGATCATGGAAGTATTAAGCGAGAGATCTTTGTTCTCCAGGCTTTTCAGGTATCGCATCATCTGCGTCTCGCTATGATGGGCATTGAAGACAGGGTGCGTGAGGAATTCAGAAGTGCGCGTAACGGAAGACGGTATATTATCCAGGTTGCTGTCGACGTCGAAGGTTGCGGTTGCAACACCCGAGCCGGCGGCCTCGCTAAAAATCGAAATGATCTGGAGAACGTCATCCTGTGTCGTGGTCTCGTCGAGGGTGATACCGATGGACGGGCTGCCGGAATACCGGAAGTTCATGCCCGATGCTTCTGCCAACTGGCGGATGGCTGTGGGATCCGTTACGTTGATACGGATCGTATCGAAATAAGAATCGTTGCCGTTCGTATATCCGAGGTTTGTCAGCTCGAGTGCGAGTGTGCGGGTCAGGAGGCTGACGCGTTTGGCGATGCGGGTCAATCCTTCCGGTCCATGATAGACGGCGTACATCGCCGCCATATTGGCGAGCAGGGCCTGGGCGGTACAGATATTGGAGGTTGCCTTCTCTCTTTTTATATGTTGTTCGCGTGTCTGGAGGGCCATGCGAAGGGCGCGGTTACCCTGGGCGTCGATGCTTACGCCGATGATGCGTCCCGGAATGGCTCGTTTGAAATCGTCGCGGGCGGCGAAGAATGCGGCATGGGGACCGCCGAAACCCATGGGTACGCCGAAGCGCTGGGAGGAGCCGATGGCGGCATCCGCTCCCAGTTCACCGGGTGGGGTGAGCAGGGTCAGGGCCAGGAGGTCCGTTGCCATCACGACATAGGCGCCGGCTTTCTGTACCTGTTGGATAAAGGAGCGGTAATCGTGAATGGCCCCGTCGCTGCCGGGGTATTGGACGATGGCGCCGAAGAAAGAGGAATCGATCGTAGCCTGACGAAAATCGCCCGTTACGAGCTCGATGCCGATCGGCTGTGCTCTTGTAAGGAGGAGGTCTTTTGTCTGGGCGAAAATATTTGTGTCTACAAAAAACTTTGGAGTCGTAATATGCTCATGGTCCTTGTTCTTCGCATTAAAGAACATCGTCATGGCTTCGGCTGCCGCCGTTCCTTCGTCCAGGAGGGAGGCATTGGCCAGGGGCAGGCCGGTGAGGTCGGCCACCATCGTCTGGAAATTCAGGAGGCTTTCGAGGCGGCCCTGCGCGATCTCGGCCTGGTAGGGGGTATATTGGGTATACCAGCCCGGGTTTTCGAACACATTGCGAAGAATGACGCTGGGGACGATGGTGTCGTAATAACCTTGTCCGATATAGGATTTATACACTTTATTCAGGGAAGCTACCTGGCGGAGGGTGGTGAGATATTGCTGTTCGCTCAGGGGACCGGGGATCGCCAGGTTTTTCCTGCTGCGGATAGCGGCCGGGATCGTCTTATCGATCAGTTCATCGAGGGAGCCGATACCGATGGTAGCCAGCATCCGGGTTGCTTCCTGTTCGTCGGGGCCGATATGGCGACCTGCAAATTCATGCGCCTGTTGTTCGAATAGATTCATAGTTATGTATAGAGGTTGACCGTTAAAAAGCTGGGTATTCGATAAAAAGATGTGCAAAGTTACGGCGGCGGAGGGAGAAAACAGCGCTTTTTAAATGCGGGAGACCGGTCAGCGGGTGCCTGCGTGGATAACAGGTGGAAATCAATGAGAAAGGGGCCTCCAAATCGGCGAAGCCGATTAAAAGACATAAACAAAAAAGGCCGTCCAAGATTTTTACCCCTTCTTGGACAGGCCTTTTTTGAAAAACCCCTAAACCCTAAAAAATTGAATGCTAAACTTTGTAGAACATGAACTAATTGCTATGTAAAATTAGCCCATTGTTCCGAAAATATGCCCCCTGTTAAATTAAAAGGAAATTAAAAATGGAGTCCGACGAAATTAGAAATGGGGTCCGTTCTTGACAACTTAAAAATTGGGGTCCGTGGCGTAGTCCATGGATTCGCCGGATTCCGCCTGGCGCATTTGCTCGCTGGTCATACGGCTTCCGTCATGGCTCCAGCCGGGGGGACCGAACAGGTAATACCATTTTTCCTTCCATCCGATATCGGTCCGGGACAGGTCTTTCCCGATATCGTTCCATTCGTGGAAAACGGTATGGGCAGGCCCTTTCCGCTCCAGTGGTTTTGTCAGGCCGTATTTGCGGGGTTGGTATTCTTCTGCGCTTAACTCCGGTTGAAAAGTGCCGAACAACTGGTCCCAGATGATCAGGAACATACCCATATTCTTATCCAGGTATTTGGGATTGGAGGC
Source organism: Puia sp. (assembly GCF_036500295.1). NCBI lineage: Bacteria > Pseudomonadati > Bacteroidota > Chitinophagia > Chitinophagales > Chitinophagaceae > Puia > Puia sp. The sequence goes on from NZ_DASYCH010000040.1 coordinate 3,378, forward strand.
ATGATGGACCCGGTGATGGGACGGGGTTACGAGGATATATTCCAGCCAGCCCATTTTATTGATCAGCTCGGTATGGACAAAAATGCCCCAGATCTGCGTTGCGGAAT
>NZ_DASYCH010000041.1:0-2195 GCF_036500295.1 Puia sp.
CAACTGGTCGATCATCTTTTCCGTCATGAAGCGGGAAAGATGATCGCCGTGTTGACCCGTATCTTTGGCATCCACAACCTGGAACTGGTCGAAGACACGGTACAGGAGACTTTTTTGAAAGCGCTGCAGGTATGGAAGTACCGGCCGGTACCTGACAATCCATCCGCCTGGCTGATGCAGGTGGCGCGTAACCAGACGATCGATCTGATCCGGCGTCAGCAAAAACTATCCGGGATCTCCGAAGAGCTGGCCACCCGTCTCCGTTCGGACACCGAACACACGATCGAAGAATTCTTCCTGGATACCGAAATAGCGGATAGCCAACTGCGTATGATCTTCACTTGCTGTCATCCCTCGCTCAATCCCGAAGACCAGGTGGCGCTGACACTGAAGACGGTATCCGGTTTTGGGGTAACGGAGATCGCCAGGGCCCTGGTCTCCACCGAGACGACCATACAAAAAAGGATCTATCGTGCCAGGGAATATATCAAAAAACATTCGATCCGGTTCGAGATCCCTATCGGCACAGCACTTCAGGATCGCCTTGAGACGGTCTATACGGTCCTCTACCTTTTGTTCAACGAAGGTTATAATTCCGTAAAGGCCGACGAGCTGATCCGTCATGACCTATGCGCCGAAGCCATGCGTCTCTGCAAACTTTTGTCGGAACATCGGATAGGCGCACATCCTACTACCTATGCCCTTCTGTCCCTGATGTGTTTTCAGGTTTCCCGCTTCGACAGCCGGATCGGGGAAGACAATACCATCATTTTATTGCAAAAGCAGGACAGGAGTAAATGGGACCGGGATCTGATCCATGTGGGGTATCACTATCTCAACCAATCTTCCGATGGCGACTATCTTTCCGTCTACCATATCGAATCGGCGATTGCGGCGGAACATTGTCTCTCGCCCGATTTTGCCTCTACGAACTGGAAGTCCCTTCTTTATTTGTACGATCGCCTGCTGGAGCGAAAACCCATTCCCATCGTACGGCTCAACCGCTCGGTCCTGCTGGCGCAAATGGGCGATCTGACTGCCGCCATCGATGCGATCCTGGACATCGAAGATATCGGGGACCTGCTCCGGCATCACTATATCTACAGTGCAGTCCTGGGGGATCTTTATGGACGCGCGGGCAATCTCGCAGAAGCCCGGAGGTTGCTGGACATGGCCTACCACCTTACTACTTCCCTCGCAGAGAAAAAGTTGCTCCGGGAAAAGTTGGACGCCCTGCCGCAGTAATGCGTTTGCCCCCGCTAATGCTGCCGGACGGTATCTCTCTTTTCCCGCGCCGAATCGGGAATGCCATTACCCGTCAGTGGTCGGACGCCATCCGTAGCCTTTACCGAGCCAAGCGTGCCGCTGGTGGATGTATTGGGATCAGGACGGGCCGTGATGGGCGCCGGGGTTGTACAGGAGACAGCCACGGCGACCAGCGCCATAGCAATGTATAGGGTCTTCATACCTTTCTTTTAGGCAGGAATGCAAGGATCAGGCCATGAGGATATCGGAATCACCAGGGGCAAACCAAACGGCCCCCGGGTCAACATTATTCAGACTTTTGGCAGTATCAGGGTTTGCCGAGGATCATCCCTTTTTCAGCAATACCTTTTGGCCCGCGAATTCGGTCGAGGCATCGAGTATGGCTAGCAATTGGGGCCATTTTGCGGCAGATTCCTCATTGTGTTTGTAGACCCTCTTGAAATGCAGGACCAGTTGACCACCTTCGATCTTTGCGGCGGTTATCAGGCTGCCGCAGTCGTTATCAAGCGTCTTGTTCAACTTATCCGCTCCCTGGACGGTGAATCCGTGCGGGATCGCAAAACTGACCGAATAATCGATCGTACGGGCGTAGGGCATATAGATGTCCACTTTCCGGGTGCGCTGCGAAGCGGTGAGCTTTAAGGGCGAGCTGACGGCCTTGCCGATGCTCAGCAGTATATTGTTGCCGGCCCTTTGCAGGAGGCCGTCCATCGTGAATTCCGTACTGTAGACCAGCTCCGGCGCACTATGGCGAAGACCCGGGTTGTCCACTTTCCAACTGATCATTTCCTTGGGATTTTCTTCGAATTCGGAAGAGACCTCTTCCTTAAAACGATCTTTCAACGACTCCCTTGCCTTCTGCAATGCCGTGGCATAGTCCTCGGAAACATTCTTGCTCTTCCGGGCCTTTTTAAGATCGTCCATGATCG
>NZ_DASYCH010000042.1:0-203609 GCF_036500295.1 Puia sp.
GCGATAGTCAGCAACGCGATCCCGATCCCCAAGCACCCCGCCGCCAAAAACAACGGAATACCCAGCGGAATGCGATAGACAAACCCATCCAGCCATCCGTGCATTACCCACCAGGCGATAGGCGACGCGATCAGCATCGCAAGGAGAACAAGCCCAATAAAATCCCGGCATAAAAGAACGACTATCTGCCGGACACTGGCCCCCAGCACCTTTCGGATACTCACTTCCCGGGTGCGCTTCTCGACAGAGAACAACGCCACCCCAAACAGCCCCATACAGGAAATGAAGATCGTAACGATCATCGCGCTGCGCACCAACAGGGACATCTTCTGCTCATCGGCATACATATCCCGGATCGTTTCGTCCATAAAAGCATAGTTGAACTCCTGGCCGGGATAAATGCCTTTATAGACGCCCTGGATAGCGTCCAGCGCCTTCTTCATCCCCCCGGCATCCTTGCCTGCCACGGCAAGCCGGATACCCAACCAGGTCTCCGCCTCCGGTACATGCCCGATTATCACGGGACGGATAGGATCGTGGAAAGAAGCCGTATGATAGTCGGCCACCACACCCACGATCGGCACCGGGATCTTCCTATCATAATTGGCCATATAGAGGAAATGGCCAGGCGCCTTTTCCGGACTCCCAAAACCAAAAGCCCGGGCAGCCGTTTCAGTGATCAATATCTCCTGCAGGCTGTCCGTATGCCGGAGGTTCCGCCCCGCAACGATCCGCATATGATAAAAGGGGACAAAGGATTCGTCGCCGGTATTCATCTCGGTTGCTATCGCGGAATCTCCCGGCCGGGCAGCCCAGCCCGTGAACCTATGCCCCCATCCGACGGGCGCACCGCCTTCCCGCGTAACGGCCCCAACCATCGGCAGGCCGGCCAGTTTATTCTGCAAGACAGCCACCTTGCTGAGACTGTCCCGCCAATCGGTGTACAACGTAAGCACCGCATCTGTTTTAAATCCATAATCCGTATGCAGCAGATACTTCACCTGGTTGCCCACCACCAGCGTACAGACGATAAAGCCCAGCGAGATCGTAAATTGAAAGACGATCAACCCGCGCCGCAGGGTCCATGAAGAATTGCCCTGATGCTCCGTGGCACCCCGCAGGCTGATCACCGGCCGGTATCCCGACAACACCCGCGCGGGATAAAAGCCCGCCAGCAGCGTGGTGACCCCGATCATCGCAAGCAGGAACAGCACAAGAGGAACATCCGGCGCAAACCGCACTCCCTCCGGCACAAATTCATGAAAGACCTTCAGCACCGGCGCCACAAGCAGAACGGCCAGCACTACGGCAAACATTACCACCAACGCAGTCTCGATCAAAAATTGCAGCGTCAACCCCGCACGGCCGCCCCCCAGCACCTTTCGCACCCCCACCTCCCGGCTTCGCCGGATCGACTGCGCCGTCGACAGGTTGATAAAATTGATCACAGCCAGCAGCAGGATGAAAACGGCAAGGGCGCTCACCCCATAAAGCGTAGGTTTATGCGCCTTGCGTATCGGGTCATGACTATACCCCACAGAAAAATGAAGATCCGCCAGAGACAGCAGTTGCATTTCCGGCTTTGCAAAGGCAGGCATATTTGCCTTGGCAAGGGTCTGTATCTGCCCTCGCACCTGATCTGGGTTTGTCCCGGGCGATAGCCGGATAAAGGTCCAGATATCGGCTGCTCCCCGCCGGCCCCACCAGCTATTCGTCGAAAACCGATTCCTTAAACCCGTATGGTCGGCCGTAGACAGAGAAACAAATACGTTCGTGACAAGATCCGAACGCTCTTTCCAGTCCGCAACGACACCCGCTACGGAAAGAGAAAGCGTATCATCGAGGATCAATTTTCTGCCCATCATCCCGCCAAAAGGTATATTGCCGAAATACAGTCGCGCCCGGCTTGCCGATAGCACCACCTGGTAGGGATTCCGCAGGACGGCCGGATTTCCGGCCAGCCATTGATATTGAAAAACGGAGAAATAATCGGGGCCTGCCAGCAAGGCATCCGCCCAGGAATTCGTTTCCGGCGGCGCAAACTCCGCATAACCGGATTTGGTCCCCGGATCGGGAACCTTCAGCTGCGGACTCCAATCCGAGAAAAAACCGGTCACGGCTTCCAACCCGGAGACACTTGAGCGCAACGCACCCGGCAGCGCCGGCGTGACCCGGCTGGCATTGAACGTGTCAAGGTTGTCCCCGACACGGATCGTGCGACCTACCAGGTAGATCCGATCTCCGCCGGGATGAAACCGGTCGAAAGAAAATTCATACCGGACAACAAGGAATATGACAAGGCAGAAACAAAGTCCCAGGGCCAACCCGAGGACATTGATAAACGCAAATACCGGGTGGCGGACGAGATTCCTCCACGCCGTCTTCCAGAAAATTCTAAACATGAGGCAAGGTTTTCTGGAAGATACAAAGAAACCGCGATTCTACCCCTGGCTCAAAGCAACCTGTTTACCCCTGACTCAAGGCAACCTGCACCCCCCTTAACTCGGCCAGCCCACGCAGCCGGCCGATAGCACTGTACCCGGGGTAGGTCGTCGTCTTAAGATCATCCAGCATCTGGTGCCCATGATCGGGCCGCATAGGCAACGAGATACTTCTCTTCTCCTGCACCGCCAGCAGCTCACGAATGACGGCAACCATATCGACATCGCCGCCAAGATGATCGGCCTCGAAGAAATTCCCCTCCGCATCCCGCTTCGTACTCCGCAGATGGATAAAATGAATATGATCGCCCAGCCGGCGCACCATACCGGGCAGATCGTTATCAGCCCTTACCCCATAACTGCCCGTACAAAAACAAAGCCCATTGGCCGGCGACGGTGCACAGTCCAGCAGTTCCCGCGCATCCCGCTCAGTGCTGACGATCCGCGGCAATCCCAGTATCGGAAAGGGAGGATCATCGGGATGAATAGCCATCTTCAGCCCTTCCGCCTCCGCCACAGGCACTACCTGCCGCAGAAAATAAAATAAATGCTGTTTCAACTTCACGGCGTCGATCCCCTCATAAGTCTTCAACGCTTTCAGTATCTGCTCCTCCGTGAACCGTTCCTCACTACCCGGCAATCCAAGAAGCGTATTGCGATAGAGCGTTTCTTTCTCTGCCGCCGTCATCGTAGCCAACCGCTTCTCCGCGATCGTAATTTCAGCCGCCGTATAGTCCTTCTCCGCACCCGGTCTCTTCAACAAAAAGAGATCAAAGGCGATAAAAGCTGCCTTCTCAAAGCGTAAGGCCAGACTGCGATCGGGCATGGCATACGCGATGTCCGTGCGCATCCAATCTAATATCGGCATGAAATTATACGTCACTACCTCCAGCCCGCAGCTGGCCACATTGCGGAGGCTCTCCTGATAATTAGCGATATATTTTTGGTAGTCGCCGGTCTGCTTTTTGATGTCTTCATGAACAGGCAGGCTCTCGATCACCGTCCAGCGCATACCCGCATTCTCCACCTCTGTTTTACGCGTCCTGATCTCGGCCACCGGCCAAACCTCGCCGACAGGAATATGATGCAGGGCCGTCACCACCCCCGTACATCCTGCCTGACGAATATCCCACAAACTTACCGGATCGTTCGGACCATACCATCGCATGGTCTCTTCCATTAAAAACGGTCTTTTCATATTATCTCTTTTTCGGTCGCCAAAGATACACGCCGGAATCCTTTCCGCGTAATAAAGGCTCGAAAACGTTTGCGCCCCACACCATGCAACGCTCCTGCTCTTTCTACTTTACGTGGCCGGAAAATGCAGGCGCCGGCAACCCGTCTTTAAAAAGAATATCTCTGTTATACAAATTCGCACTCGCGGGATTGTCCGCCCACCCATACCGCACCGCCACCGGATGCGACACCTTCTCGCTCCAGACGACAACCGACTTCCCCTCGATGCTCGCCTGCGCAGTAACAAAATGCCCGTCCTCACCCGCAACGGTAAACCCCTTCAGCTCCCCGCCGCCCTTGACGCTAAGACCCGTATTCACCTCGGTAAAATTGAGATGCACCCGGTCGCCACGAACCTTCATCGAATGGAACAACGGCCCCGAAGAGATAAAATTCTTCTTCTCAAAAGCGATACTCTCCGCCGATAGAAGCAGCCGCTTGCTTATCTCCTCCCGGTTCTGTCCCGCCACATCCGCGACATCTCCACAATCGGCCGAGACGATCATCGCCGTGTTGGGCAAACTCATCGCCATCCGTTGCGCCTCCCGCAGGTCGGCCCAGGGACTTTCATCCGTCACCTCCTTCGCAGGACCATGCGCCGGGGCCTGGATATATAAGAACGGAAGACTGCCTTCGGCCCACCACCGGCGCCAGTCATTGATCAGCAAAGGCAACAGCGTGGTATATTCAGCCGCTTTTCCCAGATTGGCCTCACCCTGAAACCAGATGATCCCTCTCACCGTCTGACTGCACACGGGATAGATCATCCCGTTGAAAAGCCCGCCCGGTGCCATCGGATCGGCAGGCCCCGTGCCCTCTTTAAAGACACTGTCGGTATAACGGGCAGCCACAGCTGCATATTGCGGAACGACCCGCAGGCCATCCCTGCTAAGCCAGGCCTCCGCGGGCGCATCGGGTGCGCAGACATTGATAAGCCCGACAGGCACATGGTATTCGTCATACATCGCCCGGGCAAAGAAATAACCCAGGGCCGAAAAAGAAAGGACGGAAGCCGGTGTGGCAGACTCCCAGTGCACCCCGGACGGAGTGTTGTCACGCGGCGCCTTGAAATCGTACCGTAATGGAACAAGGAACTGCCGGATCGATGAGTTGTCGGCATGCGCGATAAGATCGGCATATTTTTCTTTCACGGTCGACATCGGCATCGCCATCCCCGTCTGCCCCGAAAGGACCCATACATCACCGACAAGGATATTCTTCAGCCAGATATGATTGATGCCGTTGATGTCCATCGTAAAGGGACCGCCCGCCTTCTTCGGCGACAGCTGAACCACCCATTTGCCGTTATCATCGGTAACGCCGCTGACCGTCTCGCCAACAAATTTCACCGTAACCCGCTCCCCCGGCGAAGCAAAACCCCAAACCCGCAGGGGCATGTCCCGTTGCAGGACCATCCCATCACTAACCAGCCGCGGAACCCGCACCTGCGCGATAACCGCCGATCCGGACAACAACAAAAATAAAGTCAACCATCGACCGGCCATCTTCCGGCCGGAGATTCGTCTTGCGCTCATGCGAAACCGATTTGGAACGCAATATCGGCTTTTTGTACAAAAACGTTTATTTGAAATCGACGACAGCCCGGTAAGCCTTCTTAGGCTGGAGATTCTCATCGAATAACAACGGATAGTTCTTCCTTCCCCTGTTGTTCAGCCAGCTGTACCTATCCGAGATATTCCAGAAAGTTATCCCCGTCAACTGCTGCCTGTATTTTCGGAAAACCTCGAACGCCATCTTATATTGCTCCAACTGCCTTTGTTCCATTTCCGCCGTAAAACCGGAATCCGCCCGACTATCGGTACTCCTCTCTATTTCTCCGCCCGCATGTCCGGCAAAAACGGAGACATCCAATTCGGTGATCTGGACCTGCAACCCCAGAGAAGAGAAAAGCCGGATGGAATTTTCCAGTTCCTCCCTCGTTGGGGTACTGATAGACCAGTGGGCCTGTAACCCGATACCATCGATCGGCACCCCTTTAGCCAGCATCCCTTTCAGCATTTGGTATATCTTATCCCGCTTGGCGGGAACCTCCGTGTTGTAATCATTATAGAACAGCAGTGCCGACGGGTCCGCAGCATGGGCATACTCGAATGCCTTTTCAATAAAGTCCTCGCCGCATATCTGGTACCATAACGATGGCCGCAGATAATGGCTGCTGTCATCCGCGATCGCTTCATTTACGACGTCCCAGGCGTAGATCTTCCCTTTATACCGGTTGACGACTGTCGTTATATGGTCCTTCAGCCGCTGCAATAGCTTTTCTTTGCTGACTGGATTTCCCGCCGGATCTTTGAACATCCAGCGGGGCGCCTGGTTGTGCCAACATAGATTATGTCCGCGCACCTTCAAATGATGACGCTGGGCAAACGCGACGATAGAGTCGGCATCGTCCCAATGGTAAAGATTCTCCTGGGGATGTATGGGCCCCATTTTCATCGCATTTTCCGGGGTTAGGCTATTGAATTGCTGCAGGATCAACCGCGCCTCGTCCCCTTTTAGATCCCTTGGGGCCACGGATACCCCAATGGGAAAATAATCTTTGTAATAATCCTTCAGCCCCACCCCTTCATTACCGGCCTGCGGGGTATACTTCAGAAAGCCGCTGGCCCAGGGTATGAAATATTTAAAATTCGGTGCATCCGTATGTCCGCCGTCGTGTTGTCGCCAGGCTAGCCTTCCATCCAGCATTCCCGTATTCACAGAAGGCATTTTTTCGCTCAGGTAATCATTGGGAACGCCAAGATCTTTTGCCCCTAACAGCTTAAACACCGTTCCCGCCGCCACGGTTGCCATATAGCTGCCTTCATGGTCCAGCCACTGCGCATCCCCCTTCTCAGGAATGCCATAGCTGATGAAGGTAAGCCGTGGCGCGCATAAGGCGATCAGATCGTGGGAATCCACGTCAGGATCGCAACCCGTCTTACTGCCAAAACTTGCCTCGGAAGCCCCGTATCTCATAAAGTTCCCCGCCATCCAGTAATATTCGCCCCCCGTCAGGCTTTCCACAGCCTCTCCAAAATTTCGCCGCAGCAATGTCGCTCCGCCCTTACCGGAAGACCCGATCAGTCCGGCCGCGAATCTCGGCTCGAAAGCCAGCGTAACCAGTGCGGCCTTACCATATCTCGATACACCTTCGATACCCACCTTCTTTGCATCCACCAAAGAATCCGTTTCCAGGTAATCCAGTCCGCGCGCGGCCCCCCACGCCCAGGCGCGGAGCGCTCCCCAGTCCTCGGGCTTGCGCGGCTGGCCCTTGTTCACCAAACCGATAATGCCCCTCGTTAGTCCCGCCCCGTTATCGGCCTGTATGCTGCTCGGCTCGATCGTAGCAGTTCCCCAGCCGGCGCGCAACAGTTCCCCCGTCGAAGGCTGGACAGGCACGGGGAACGATTGACGGCCAAACATCATCAGCACCGGCACAGGTCCCCGGACATCCACAGGCACGACCAGCACCATTTTGATGTCTACTTCGGTCAACGGATAATCACTGTTGTCCACATGACCCACCAACTCTTTGGCAATAACAGGCGTTATGCCCACGACCTCCCGGTGGGTAGCCTTTACTGTCCATGTCACCCGGGGAAGATGGGCAGGGATCCGGCCATACACTTCCCGTTCAAGATCAGCCGTAATCTCCGGCCGCCGCTGTTTCCACCACATGCCGGCAGTCGTTACTTTCTTTCCATTCTTCAGGGTCAGTAAGTCGGGAAGCCGGGGACAGGGATTAGCCTTCGCTTCCTCATAATTCGCATGGTTGGGAGCCTTGACATCACCGCTCGGCCCCGGCCGCAATTGGGTGATCCCAAGCTGTCGCATCATGTTATCATGGTCCTGCTGCGCCGTAAACGCTACAGGCTGCGGATACCGATTCCCATTTATCACGGTGTCCTGAGTCAATCCCTTTTGTACGAACGCCGTGACTACCAAACAGAAAAATATCTTTTTCACAGATCTCAGGTTTTAATATTGATAAAGCGTGACCCTCTGGATGCTATATTCATTCATCGGGATCCTTATATCCCTTCCCTGATTATTTTGGTCGCCATTCAGGCGACGGCCAGGTATCCATTTACCATTTTGGAATACACCTTCGTCCACCCTCAGAAGACCTGCTCTTTTCCCTGTCGTGGTCGAGGCAAACGTAACTACAACGCCTGTTCCGGCAACATAAAATTCATCGGGAGACACCGCGATGATCGTGCATCCGGTCAAAGGCCACGCACCATCTCTGGAACCCGGCGACCAGGGTAAGGTATAATCGTGTTTTACGATCAGCCGGTAATCACCCACGGTAACCGATTGGGACAAAGAATCCTTACTAAGCAGAAACCCACTTACCTTACCTAATGGTTGATATTTTACGATCAGCGGGCTTATTTGCCTTAGAATGGAATAGGCCTTGCCGATAGGTTCGCTTTCCGGATGCTCCGCCGACTCGATTGAAAAAGGAGAAAAGGATAAACAGTTATAATGCCCGAAAACAAAAAAAGCCTTTGCATCGTCATCCTTTTCAAAACGAATTTCGGGAATGAATAAGGCATCGCCTGACCGGCTGTAGAGATCGCACCAATGCTGAAGATCAGGAAAATAAATATCCGGGGCCAGTAGGTCGATGCCGGGCGCACCGGCCTTCCAAATATCTCTCAAATGCGGCACCGGCCCTCCGCTCGGATATTGACCGGGATTCCAACCCGGCCGGTTCAAAGCAGCATTTACATACATCGGAAGATCATAAACGGCTTTCCCCGCGGTAGCAATTTCGTTTACATATTTCGCAAAGCTCCATGCCATGAAATACTCATCCGTCGCCACGCCTTTCCCAAAAACATCCTCCCAGTCGCCGTTGTTCTTATTCTTCCGCAGATAACGTAGTAGTTGCTCAGGAACAGGCTGGCTGAATGCCGCATTGGCTGCGGGATCGTAAGAGCGGGCACTTCCAAGCATGCCAATTTCATTTTCCACCTGAACGGCTATGACAATATTCTGCCGGCCGTCAATTTGCCTGACATGCTGCATCAGGGTGACGAAGGCCTTTTTATCAGCTTCCAGATTATCCCGATTGAAAGGGGTTAATATTTCCTGCTGGACGCCGTCTTTATTCAATGCCCTGGGAAATCTTTTTATATCGGTTTTTACCCATTCCGGCACGTAACAGGACATACTGTTCTTCCAGGAGCCGAACCAAAGCAACACCAACTTCATGTTATTTAGCCGGGCATTTTTGATCAGGCTGTCTACAAGTGAAAGATCAAATTTTCCTTCGTTTGGTTCCATCAACTCCCAATAAACCGGCGCAATTACCGTATTCAGGTTCATCTGCTTCAGCTTTGGCCAAACAGGTCTCATATACTCATTGCTCGAGGCGCTTGAGTTGCCTAACTCTCCGCCCAGGATCAGATAAGGTGTATTGTCTACCAGCAATTGAGTGGAATTGCCTGCCTTCACCAATCTGGGCATAGACGATGTTTGCGCACTAAGTCTTAGTATACAAAAAAGACCCGCAACGGTAAGGAATAAAGTTTTCAATGTTCTTATGCTTTTGTAACAGTTATTGTGCTTCAAAAGGCGAGGCCGGCAAACCGTCTTTATTGTACAGGTTGGGTTCAACAGGATCATCCGCCCATGCATATCGCACATACTTCGGATCCTTTATGGTATCGCTCCATACCACGACTCTATCCCCTTCGATCTTCGCCCTGGCCCAAACAAATTTCTTATCGGCGCCCGCGACGGCAAACTCCTGTGGTTCTTCTCCGTCACTAGTCATCAATCCGCCGCCGGTATGCGCAAAGGAGAGGGTGACCTTACCGCTTGAAAACTCCGCTGACCGGAAAATGGGCCCCGAGTAAACAACATCTTCTCCATAAGCGATCTTCTCCGCGACCAATGCCAGCCTGTCCCCTACTGGCTTTTTCCTGTCAGGGTGAATGTCGTTCCATTCCCCGAGGTCGATAGCCACCGCCATGCCCGTATTAGGCACCGATAAGGATTGCAGCTGTGCCTCCCTCAATTCTGCCCAACCACTTTCGGCCGGCAGATAGTTATAATCGCCGAAGCCCGGAAGCTGCACATACAGAAACGGGATATCTCCTTCTTTCCATTGGCTGCGCCAGTCTTCGATCATCGCCGGCTGCAATTTTGCATATTCGGCAGCATGACTGGTATTGGCTTCTCCCTGATACCAGACAAATCCTTTGATCGCATAAGGAATAAGCGGCGCGATCATGGCATTGTATAAAGCCGTCGGCGCATTTTGCGCGGAGAAACCGAAGCCTCCATCCGTTTCCCGGCGAGGTACGAAGACTTCGCCAACCTTATATTCCCAGTACCCTTTCAGGTCGATGGTATCGTTTCCGGCCATCAGGCAATAAGGCTTATCCGGGACGAAGCCCCCTTTTCCGAAACTATTGGTAACGCGTACGACGAATAGATTCTTTCCCGGCCTCAGCAGACCGGTAGGAAGAGCATATCTCCTTTGCGGGTATTCGTAAGTTGTGTTGCCCACCTCCTTTCCATTGATGTACAGCGCATCGGCATTGACGATCCTCCCCAAAAAGACTTTTGCGGGCTTGCCGGTCATGGACACCGGCACATCGATCTCCCTCCGGTACCAAACCACCCCGTCAAGGTTCCTTAATCCCTGGTCTTCCCAAAAGCCGGGAACACCGATCGGCCGCCATCCTTTCGGAATATAACCAGGACTGTACCAGGGATCAGGCCCCGCCAACCCTTTATCCACCAGCCTTGGCCTATTGGCCTGGTCCGCCAGCCTTCTACGGCCAGGATCGCTGATATAGGCCGTGTCTTTATTCTTTTCAATTGTTTTTACCAGGGCAGGCAAACGGCTCAAACCTGCTTCGCTTGTCCACGCCTCGATAGGCGTCCCGCCTACGCTCGCATTGATGATCCCTATCGGCACATGATATTTCTCATACAGGTCCTTTGCGAAAAAATAAGCCACCGCGGAAAAATCCAGCACGTCCTCAGGATTGGCGCACTTCCAATAGCCCGTCGGCAGATCATCCTTCGGACCTTGCAGATCGGTGGCGGTCGGCACCCAGAACTGTCTGATCGCAGGGTAATGTGCGCCGGCGATCTCATCCGGATACCGTACGCTGTGCAATTTCATCTGATGCACCATATTGGACTGGCCGGAACAAAGCCAGACATCACCGATCAGTACGTCATGCAAGACTATTTTATTCTTCCCGCTGATCTCCAGGGTATAAGGACCACCTGCCTTCATCGCCGGCAGCCGTAGCACCCACCTCCCGTCCCGTCCGGCGACCGACCGATAGGTTTGCCCGTTGAACCTTAGGTTTACACGCTCCCCTTTCGCCGCCCAACCCCAGACAGGTATTTTCATCCCCCGTTGTAAAACCATACTGTCCCTCACAAGACGGGGCAACCTTATCTGGGCGCGGACCGGCAGCCAAGCCGCAAAGCAGGTAAACAGAAGAAAAGCGCCTGCAAAGCGCTTTTCCTTGAATATTCGCAATTTCATGATATTAATCTACAACATCTTGTCTCAATAACCCGGATTTTGATACGCCGCTTTCACCGCTGCGCTCACCTGCATGGCATCCAATTGCCCCTGCGGGATAGGCCGCAACCAAAGATTAGGCGTAATGGTGCGCGTAAACGTTTGCGGGGTATGGTTCCCATAGGCAGCACCACAGATCTGGTACGTGGTGGACAGGTTGGCCCACTGCTGCGTCCGGATCAGGTCATACCACCGGTATCCTTCCCCATAATATTCGCGGGACCGTTCGGCCAGCAGATAGTTGATGTCGATCGTCGGTGGCGTAGCCGCGACCATCGCCGCACTGTGGTCTGCCACCTGGGCAGCGTTGGCGGCATTGCTGAACTTCCACTTCCCGGCCCGGGCACGGAGGACATTGATCAGACCATAGGCCGTACCGTCATTGACATAGGCGCCCGTGACCGCCGTTGGGGTAGCCCCCTCCACCGCCGCCTCCGCCGCAATAAAGAACAACTCCGAGAATTTAGCAATATTCCAGGGCCGGGTACTTGCCGCGTTCGGATTTCCCAACCCCGTTCCATTATCCGTCCGGTACGCACTGATCTTCCAAAGCCCGGGATATACAATTCTGCTGATCCCTTGCGGGCTCACCACAAAATCTGCCCGGCCCGGCAGGACACCGGCTCCAATACTGCTTTTATATACCGAGTTGGTATAATCGATGGTCCCGGCAGATTCGTCATTCAGGAAGCTGAGGACAGCGTCTCCCTCATTAACGGGCATGTAGTTGGCATTATACACCGGACCCGCAACTCCGGCTTCTTTGATGTTCGCCCGGTACACCGTCTGAAAGGTACCATCATAACGCGAATCATTGGTCTTGTCGGAGAAGGTTTGGGTTACGGCGCCAATCGTGGGCGTCATCCGGATGTACGGCCGGCCATAACCCTGTACCGAGGCGCGCTGGACAGAATTCACATTTTTCCACGATCCGCTGGTGCTGCTGCTCGTCAACACCGGGTAATTCCAGGTCTGCATCCAGCAGGAGAAATTATCGGGCGCACCGCCATTGCTATAGGTAAGGCTGGCCGCATTGTATTGCTGGCTGTTTTGCGTATGGTCGGCATAAAGCATGATCTCGTTGTTACGGTCATTTGATCCCACGTTCAGGTCGTAAAAGGTGGGCTGCAAACCATAAGACCCCGGATTCTGGATCGCACTGACGGCAGTAGTATAAGCCTGCTGGAAATAATAATTGGCGTCATGCCCGGCCGGATCCGTGCGACCGGAATCCGGAAAGGTAGGAATACTATTGGGATTCTTCAGCCACCAGGCATAGGTCAGATAAGCCTTGGCCAGAAAAAGCTGGGCCACCGGTTTGGTAACAGTACCCGTCAGGCGGGCCGTCATCGGCAGATTGCTCACCGCCGCCTGCAGATCCGGAAAGATACATTGGGTGTACACGGTCTGCACGCTATTGCGTACGGACGTGGGGGTCGGCTTCGTATTGAATTGCAAATTGCCTGCACCCAGGTCCAATGGCACGCCGCCAAAGGTCTGCACCAGCAAAAAATAATCGAAAGCCCGAAAGAAGTTCGCCTCCGACGTCAACGCGACATTCACGCCCGCCTTGGAGCCGGATTGGATAACCCCACTGGCCGTATTGATATTGGTGAAGCAGGTATTCCAGATCACATCGGCGCGGCTCGTAGTGGCATTGATAACGCCCTGCCCGGTCATATCCATGACCAAAAAGTTCGCATCGGCGCTCTGGCCGTAAGTCGACTCATCCGTACCGACCTCAAGGGTATTATAATAATAGCCTTGCCCATAAATGTATCGCAGATGGGCATACATTTCCGTCAATCCCCCTACTACGCCGGTCTGGGTGTTGAAAAAATCAGGCGTATAGTTGCTGCGGGGTTGCTCCTGCAGGACCTTCTTGCATCCCCCAAGGAACAATACCCCGATGACGGCCCCTAATAAAATACTGTTGATATATAGGCGTTTCATTATTGAAGAAATTTAAAAGGTTATATTAAGACCGACTAAAAAGCTGCGCGTGGCTGGCGTATTGAACCCCTGAACAAGCAGACGATGCGTATACTGCGTCGTCACTGCCTGATACTGGTCGCCGTAAGAATTGGTCTCAGGATCCAACCCCGTTTCGCGATGGTATGGCGAAAGCGTCACAAACGGATTTTGTGCGGTGACATAAAGCCTTGCCTGGGGGATGCCGAATTGTCTTAACCACTTGGCAAAATTATATCCCAGGGTAATGGAACGTACCTTCACATACGATCCGCTGAAATAGCCAAGCGTAGAGGCATACTGCGGGTTGTCTCCGCTCATCTGACCCCCCGGCTTGGGATATTTGGCATTGATATTTGTTGGAGTCCAGTAATCCACCTGGATGTTGTTCCTCCGGCCGCTCATCAGGTTGAGATAGCCTGACGGTCCATACACCGTGCTTATCAGGATACCGCCACTCTGGAAGATGCCCACGGCCGACAGATCGAATCCTTTGTAGGCAACGCGCGTATTAAAGCCCCCGATAAAATTCGGATCGGCATTCAACACCTGCCGGTCATCCGGGCTGATCGCCCTCGTGGGCGTACCATTGGAACCGGTAGGGCCTGTATACAATACCTTGACCTCTCCTACATTCCCTCCAGGTTGCAGAATATTCTCGTGACCACTGGCGCTATCAGCCGATGTTTTCCATAACCCTATTTTCTTGTAGTCATAGATCACATTGATGGGCTTCCCCACGAACCACCAGTTGGTCTGGTCGGCCGTTACACCTGTGTTAAGACGCGTGATCTTGTTCCGGTTGAAAGACATGTTGACTCCGGCATCCCAGGTCCAGCCGCTATTGGTCTTCAGGATGGTTCCATCAAGCGAGAATTCTATCCCCTTATTCTGGGTATTCCCCACATTGGCCACATAGCTGTTTACGCCGGACGTGGGCGGCAGCGTCACGCTCTGCAACAGACCATTGGTCTTCGTGATATAATATTCGACAGTACCCGACAGACGGTTGTCCAGCAGGGCAAAGTCTATCCCATAGTTCCAGGTCTTGGAATACTCCCAACTCAGCGAGGCATTGGGCAATTGGGAAACATAATACCCCGTCGCATAGGTGGAAGCTCCGAAATTATAAGGATTGGTACTTAAAACCCCGAGCGTGGAATAAGGCACTACCGCCTGGTTCGAAGTTTCTCCGTAACCAACCCGCAGCTTCAGCAGATTGATGAGGGAGATACCTCGCATAAACGATTCATTGGCTACGTTCCATCCGGCGGAAACGGCCGGATACGTATGCCATTGATGTCCCGGCGCCAGCACCGAGGCGCCATCCGAACGAATGGTAGCCGAGATCAGGTAGCGGTTGTCATAAGAATACATCAACCGGCCCATCCAGGACTTCAAACCTCTCTCCGAGTAATACTGATTGGCCGGTAGAACATCGATCTCCTGGCCGGCGGTACCGATGTTGTAATATTGGAGCGCATCCGCGGGAACGCCTATCCCGCTGATATTCGAGCTGCTTATCTGAGTCCGCTCCGTAGAATACAAGGCCATCGCATTGAACTGGTGCTTGCCGATGCTGCGGTCATACGTCAGCAGGTTTTCGATGGTCCAGTCGGTACCCGTCGAGTCACCGCTGGAAGCAGTGGAAGGCGCGGTAGGATTATTGCTGTTGACCCCCACTGCAGTATAACTGCCTTTGTTGATCTGGTAAAGGTTCAGCCCCACATTGACCCGGTAAGCCAGCCCCGGTACACCGGGTATCTGCAATTCCCCATAAACGGAATTGTACGTGGCATAGCCTTTTTGCTGGCTGAGGTAGTTATCCTTCAGGCTGTCCAAAACCTTTTTAGTGCTAACCCACTGCTGATCCAGGGGCATCGCGACGACATATTTTATGGACCCATCCGCTTTATACGGACTGGCCAGGGGCGAATTGGACAAGGTATTGTACAAGCCCACCTGAGAGCCCTGCGTATAATTGTAATTGTTGTTCGTGGTAAAGCCCAGCCGCAAGTATTTACCCACACGCTGATCGACGGCGCCGTGCAGCGAATAACGCTTGTAGGACTGCGTGGGAATTACTCCGTCGTTCTCATAGTAAGAAGCGCCATAGCTGTAGCTGCCTCTTTTTGTACCGGCAGAAACACTGATGTCTTCGTTGGTCACCTTCCCCGTCTGGTACAGCAAATTCTGCCAGTTGGTGTTGGTGTTCAGCGATTCGTCCGTTCCCAACTGGATAGAACCATCCTGGTTCTTGTACAAACCGGCGGCTTTCCGCAGAGCGGCAAACTGCGGACCGTTCATCATGGGAAAAGGCGAGAAGACTTTGCTCACGCCATAGTAGCTGTTAAGGGCTATTCGCGGGTCCTGGCCGGAGGTCCCCTTGTAGGTCGTGATCAGAATAACGCCATTAGCGCCGCGGGAACCGTAAATGGCCGTTGCCGATGCATCTTTCAGGACATCGAGGCTCTTAACGTTGTTCATATCTATATCGGCAATGTTACCGGGAAAGGGAAGCCCGTCAAGCACGACCAATGGATCGTTTGTCGCCGTTAGCGAACGCGTACCACGGATGCGGATCTGCATGGTAGCGCCCGGCTGCGAAGAGGTCTGCGAGATCGCGACCCCCGGCAGACGCCCCTGCAACGCAGCGGATATATTTGGAGTCGGTACTTCCCGCAAATTATTCCCACTTATGGAAGCGACGGATCCTGTGACGGCTTCCTTCCGCTGAGTACCATAACCGATCACCACCACATCTCCAAGGACAGCGTTCTCCCGCAAAAGCGTCACAGCCAGATTGGTCTGTCCTTTATATACAACCCTTGTCGACTGGTAACCCACAAAAGAGATTTGCAGCGTCTGTCCCTTCACCGCCCTGAGGGAAAAATTACCGTCCTTGTCGGCGGAAGTACCCTTTCCGCTCTTTACATTTAAGATGGATGCTCCACTGACGGGATTTCCGCTTGAATCGACCACCTTCCCGTTCACAACTTCGCCGACGTCCTGTGCAAACAGCGACGATGACGAAAACAGGCTCACAGCAATCATTAGTATGCCCGAAACAACGGCGTTTCGTAATGTGAATTTTCGCATATATAGTTTGGTTTTTTTTACAATCGATGCATAATTACCGGGGATAGCAACGGAAATGATAGAAGACGCCAAATAAGAGTGGGAAATGCGTCCGATAACCATCGGAACCGCCTGGAGAGAAGGTTTCCTGTCTGCGCGTAGTTTTGGCTGCATAAGATCAATCGTCTTTTTTTAGTATGGCAAGTATGCAGAAATCTGGTCACGGGCTCGCCCGCATCTAAGCCGCTTTTACGACTTTGACAAGGCTAAAATAAGTAAAAATCTGACAAAATGTAACCGATTACAATTTTTTTCAAAAAAAATCTTATTTTTATCCATATAAACAGCATGTAAACGATTGTATGAGTAGCGAGAAAGAAGTCACCATATACGACCTTGCCCGAAAGCTGAATATCTCCATCGCCACGGTCAGCCGCGCTTTAAAGGACGACCCGGTCGTCAGCAAGAAGACAAAGAAGCGGATCGCCGACCTGGCCCAGGAAATGGGCTATCGCTCCAACAACTTTGCCCGTAACCTCCGCACCCAACGCACCAATACCATCGGCGTCATCATCCCCCGCATCAACAGTTCCTTCATGTCCGCCGCCATCGCCGGCATGGAAAACGTCGCCACAAGCGAAGGCTATAATCTGATTATCAGCCAGTCCTCCGAGTCGCAGGAAAAGGAAAAGGCCAATGCCGTCACCTTATTCAACAACCGCGTGGACGGCCTGCTGGTCTCCCTGGCCTACGATACCGAATCCATTGCCCATTTCGAGCCCTTTATAAAGAAGAAGATCCCACTCGTCTTCTTCGACCGTACCACCGACCAGCTGGATGGCATCTGCGTACAGATCAACAACGTCAAAGCGGCTTACGAGGCCACGACCCACCTGGTCAGCCTGGGCCGCCGCCGCATCGTTCATATCACCGCCACCCAGAAACGGAACGTTTATATCGATCGTCTCCAGGGATACAAACAAGCCCTCGCAGACCAGCGTATCCCCTTCCGCGAAGATCATGTCATCGTCGGCAACCTCAGCCAGGAAGCCGGAGCCGATGCCGCCACCCACATCCGCCAGATGCAACCCCTCCCCGACGCGGTCTTCGTCGCCAACGACAACTGCGCCGTCGGCTGCATGATCGCCCTAAAACAAATGGGCATCCGCATCCCCGAAGACATCGCCTTCGTCGGCTTCAACAACGATCCCGTATCCACCGTCATCGAACCCAATCTCACCACGATAAACTATCCCGGCTACGAAATGGGCCAGGTAGCCGCCCGCAACCTGATCGCCCATCTCAGCGGCTCCTCAGGCACCAGCTCAACCAATACCATCATCTTACGCTCGGAACTCGTGATCCGCGAGTCCTCCACCGGCGGGAAACCAACTCCCTAATGAAAAGAATCCTCCTCTCCGGCCTCTTCATCCTTTGGCTGAGCAGCGCCATAAAAGCAGAGGATGGCTACCGGCTTTGGCTTCGCTACGATCGGATCGACAACCCCATCCTGCTGAAACAATACCGGCATGCGCTGACCACCATCGACTTTCCCGCCACAAGCCCGATACTCATAACCGCAAAAAAGGAATTGCTGACCGGCCTTCAGGGCCTGCTCGGGGAAACGCCCCGCCCGACCCAAACCAATAACACCCTCATCGTCCGGCTCCAAAGCCCGGATGAATTGCCCCGCCTCGGCCCGGAAGGTTTTATCATCCGCACGCTCACCCGGGCCGGGAAAAAGACCATCCTCATCACCGCCGCCACCGACAAAGGCGTTCTCTATGGCGTATTTCACTTCCTCCGCCTTCTTCAAACGCAGCAGCCGATCGATCATCTCGCCATCACTAGCATCCCTTCCCTGCCCTATCGCATCCTCGACCACTGGGATAACCTCAACCGCAGGATTGAGCGCGGCTATGCCGGCCTTTCACTCTGGGACTGGTTCACCCTGCCTATATATAAAGATCAACGCTACACCGACTATGCCCGGGCTAACGCCTCCATCGGCATCAATGGAACGGTGCTGAATAACGTAAACGCAAGCCCCTATATCCTTACTCCCGACTATCTCGAAAAGACCGCCGCCCTTGCAGATGTCTTCCGCCCCTATGGCATCAGAGTCTATCTCTCCGTCCGCTTCAGCAGCCCGATCGATATCGGTGGACTAAAAACTGCCGACCCGCTCGACCCCGCCGTCCGCCAGTGGTGGCGCAATAAGACCGAAGAGATCTACCGCCGCATCCCCGACTTCGGCGGCTTCCTCGTAAAAGCCAACTCCGAAGGCCAGCCCGGACCGCAGAACTATGGCCGGACCCATGCCGACGGCGCCAATATGCTCGCCGAAGCCCTCGAACCCCACAACGGTATCGTCATCTGGCGCGCCTTCGTCTATAGCAACGAGACACCCGAAGACCGCGCCCGGCAGGCCTATACCGAATTCAAACCTCTCGACGGCAGGTTTCACCAGAACGTCCTGGTACAGGTAAAAAACGGCCCCATCGACTTCCAACCTCGCGAACCCTTCCATCCGCTATTCGGCGCCATGCCCGCAACACCACTCCTGCTCGAAGTGCAGCTGACCCAGGAATACCTCGGATTCTCCAATCATCTCGTCTATCTGGCGCCACTCTTCGAAGAATGCCTCGACTCCGACACGCACCAACCCTCCCCGTCTACCGACGCTTCCGGCCACAATGCCGTACCGCCCAGCCGCCCGCCACGGCCATCCGATGCCACTCCGGTCTCCGCGACGATTCGTGGCATGGCAGGTGTAGCCAATATCGGCAACGACCGCAACTGGTGCGGACATATCTTTGCCCAGGCCAACTGGTATGCCTTCGGCCGCCTCGCCTGGGAAACCGGTGGCGCAAACACCCCATACTCCGCAGCCATCGCAACGGAATGGATCCGGCAAACGTTTAGCAACCACCCCTCCGTCGTCGACAGCATCCGGCAAATAATGATGGAGTCCCGTGAGATTGCCGTAGATTACATGACCCCGCTGGGTCTTCATCACATCATGGCTTACGAACATCACTATGGCCCGGGTCCCTGGCTCGCCAATGCAGCAAGAGCCGACTGGAATCCCGTATACTACCACAAGGCCGATACGGCCGGCATCGGCTTCGACCGCACAATAACCGGCAGCAATGCGCTCGAACAGTATGCCCCCGGCGCCCGCACCCAATGGCTCGACTCAAATAGCTGCCCCGACAAATGGCTGCTCTGGTGGCATCACGTGTCCTGGAACCATACCATGCACACCGGCCGCACCCTCTGGGCCGAACTCTGTCATAAATATTATGCCGGCGTGGACTCCGTCCGGTGGATACAACGCTGCTGGACCGGTCTCCGCCAACACATCGACCCCGAAAGATGGCAGCAGGTCAACATGCGGCTCGCGATCCAGGAAGCAAACGCCGTGGAATGGCGCAACGCCTGTCTGCTCTACTTCCAGACCTTCTCCCGTCAACCCCTGCCCGAAGGCGCGGAACCACCCGATCACTCCCTTGAATATTACCAGCAACATAAAATTTACTATGCCCCAGGAACAAATCAGTAAGCACACCCAACGGATCGCGATCGTAACCGGCGGCAGCTCAGGCATCGGCCTGGCCATCGCCAAAAAATTCATTGAAGCCGGGATTCGTACCATCATCATCGGCCGGGACAAGGCTAAGCTCTCGGCGGCCAAAACAGAACTGGGCGCCCTTTGCCACCCCGTCACCCAGGACCTCAACGACCTGGACGCCATCCCCGCCCTGATCCACAGGATCACGGCAGAACACGGCCCCATCGATATCCTCGTAAACAACGCCGGCGTCAACATGAAAAAAGAGTTCGCCGACGTGACCGATGAAGAGTTCGAACGGATCCTCCTGACCAATGTCCGATCGGTATTCGCCGTATGCCGCGAGGTGGTTAAAGGAATGCTGCCCCGCGGAAAAGGCCATATCATCAATATCAGCTCCATGGCGGCGCAGTATGGCATCCCCAAGGTCATCGCCTACACCGCCTCCAAGTCGGCGATCGAAGGGATGACAAAGGCCATGGCTGTCGAACTATCCCCGATGGGTATCCTCGTCAATTGCATCGCCCCCGGATTTATCGCAACCGATATGTCCTCGAAGGCGCTGAACGGCGACGCAGAAAGAAAACAAAAGGTCTTCGCCCGGACCCCCCTTGGCCGGTTGGGCGAACCCGCCGACATCGGCGACGCCGCGCTCTTCCTCGCCTCCGATCAGGCAAAATATGTCACCGGAGTAGTGCTGCCCATCGACGGCGGCAACTCCGTCGGTTTTTAAAGTCTTGTACATGAAACAAACTATCCTACTCCTCCTTTCGGCGCTTCCCTTCTTGCGGACCAATGCCCAGGACTTCCCCCTCGTCTCGAAAGACGGGGGAGCCACCCCGATCTATGTGGATCCCCAGGATCATTGGCTCGTCAAAAAAACGGTGGAAATACTACAGGCCGATATCCAGCGCCTCACCGGGGAAGAACCGGTCATCATCACCACGCTGCCCACCAGCCCCATCGCCAATCTCATCATCGTCGGCAGCCGGGATCATTCAGCCATCATCGGTCAGCTGCTGCAGCAGAAACGGCTTTCTGCAAAACAAACCGGAAAATGGGAGGCCTATACCCGCATAACGCTCCGCACTCCGACACCCAATGTCGACGAAGCGCTGGTCATCGCGGGCAGCGACCGCCGCGGTACCGCCTATGGCGTCTTCGATCTCTCCCGGCAACTGGGCATCTCGCCCTGGAACTACTGGGCCGACGTACCCGTACCACACAAGGACCAACTGTTCTACAAAAAAGGCATCGTCACCTCCGACGGACCCGCCGTCAAATACCGCGGCCTCTTCATCAACGACGAGGCGCCCGCACTCAGCGGCTGGGCACGCGAGAAGTTCGGTGGATTCAACCATCTCTTCTACGAACATGTTTTCCAGCTGCTCCTCCGGCTTAAAGCCAACTACCTCTGGCCGGCCATGTGGGGCAACGCCTTTAACGACGACGATACACTGAATCCCAAGCTCGCTTCCCTCTATGGCATCGTCATGGGAACCAGCCACCATGAACCCATGCTCCGCGCCCAGACAGAATGGAAACGCTATGGCGCCGGCCCATGGGACTATACAAAGAACGCCGCCACACTCGACAGCTTCTGGGAGAAAGGCATCGAAAACATGGACCACCACGAAAGTATCGTCACCGTCGGCATGCGCGGTGACGGCGATATGCCCATGACCGAAGGCAGCAACATCGCCCTCCTCGAAAAGATCGTCGGCGACCAGCGCAATATCATCCGGAAGGTCACCGGCAAAGCCCCCGAAGCGACACCCCAATCCTGGGCGCTCTACAAGGAAGTCCAGGACTACTACGACAAAGGGATGCGCGTTCCCGACGATATCACGCTCCTGCTTTGTGATGACAACTGGGGCAATGTCCGCAAACTTCCCACGCTCGGCGAAAAACCCCGCGCGGGCGGCTATGGACTCTACTATCACTTCGATTACGTCGGCGGACCGCGAAACTACAAATGGATCAACACCAACCCCCTTCCACGCATCTGGGAGCAACTCGATCTGACAAGGCAATACGGCGACGACAGGATCTGGATCGTTAACGTCGGCGATATAAAACCCATGGAGTTCCCGATCACGTTCTTCCTCGACTACGCCTGGAACCCCGACGCCATTCCCGCCGATCAGTTATCCGCTTACACGCAACAATGGGCTGCCGCACAATTCGGCGCCGCAAACGCCGCCGCCATCGGCGATATCCTTTCCAAATACGCGAAATTCAACAGCCGCCGGAAACCCGAGCTGCTTTCACCCGACACCTATAGCCTGCTCAACTATCGGGAGGCGGAAAACGTGGTCATCGACTATAAACTCCTGGGCGAAAAAGCAGCGACCATCGGCCAGCAGCTGCCCGCGGCATCCCGCGACGCTTATTTTCAACTGGTCCTCTATCCCGTCCTCGCCGCCGCCAACCTGAACGAACTCTATTACACCGTAGCCCGCAACCACTTCTACGCAACCCAGGGCAGAGTCCTGACAAACGAACTGGCGACACAGGCCAGATCCCTCTTCGATAAGGACTCGCTTCTTTCCCTCACCTACAACCGGAAGATCGCCAGCGGCAAATGGTCACACATGATGGATCAGACCCATATCGGCTACACCGGCTGGCAGGAACCCCGCTATAACGGCATGCCCGCTACCAGGACCATCGATCTCGCCACCACTACCGGCTCGCCCTGGGGCGTAGCCATAGAAGGTTCGGCAGACTGGTGGCCAAACGCCACATCCGAAGCGCAGCTGCCTGCCTTCAATCCCTACGATCACGTCAGCCACTACCTCGATATCTTTAACCGGACATCCCACCCTTTCTCCTATGCCATCACGTCCGCCGATCCCTGGGTTCACATCGGTCGCGGCGATCATTCGGTCACCAGCGAGCAACGCGTGTGGATCAGCATCGACTGGCCACAGGTACCCTCCGGAACCCGGCAGACCAGCCTCACCATCACCGGACCCGCTGGCGCCGCCGTCAAAGTGACCATCCCCATCGATAACACCGGCATCCATCCCCCCGATGACTTCAGGGGATTCGTCGAAACAGGAGGTCTTGTTTCGATTGCCGCAGAACACTTTTCCCGGGCCGTCGGCAATGCCGCCATCAAATGGCAAACCCTGCCCGACCTCGGCCGCACCGGCTCTGCGGTCCGCGCTACACCCGTCACAGCCCGATCGATCACTCCCGGCGGCAACAGCCCCCATCTCGAATATTCCGTGTGGATCAGCGATACCGGTACCATCCGCGTAAATGCCTGGTTTTCCCCGATCCTCGAATTCAACCGGAAACCCATCCATTATGCCATCGCCTTCGATGATGAAAAACCCCAACTCATCGATCTCAGCACCGGCAACGAAGAAAAAGGAACATGGGATAAAATGGTAGCCAATAACATCCGGATCGCCGGTTCCACCCATACGCTCACCCGCCGCGGCGGCCATCTCCTGAAGATCTATTTCGTCGACCCGGGCCCCGTCCTCCAAAAGTTGGTGATCGACGCCGGCGGCATAAGATCCTCATATCTCGGACCGCCCGAATCACCCCGGCTTAATTGAGGATTTTTTAATTCTTTTTCTTATATTTATTACAGATTCCTCGCGTCAGGACCATCTAACCATTCAAAACTATTGCTTGTCGGGGCAGCGATGCTGCCCACACCGGCGAACAAAGCCGCCTATCCAAATTTTGATCATACTACCGATTGATTTACTACCTTCCCTGCGCTAAATCAATTCGTATTATGTTAAGAGCCCTGCTTCTCTTCCCGTTGACCCTATTCAGCCTCTATACCCTCTACGCTCAGTCCCTATACACCCCAAGAGATATAAAAGAAGCCTACCGGAAAGGTACCCGTTCCCCCGACGGCCGCCCCGGCAACCACTACTGGCAGAACAAGGGCCGCTATGATATCACCCTCGACGCCAATCCACCCGGCCGCACCATCCGCGGCGCCGAAACCATCACCTATTTCAACAACAGTCCCGATACGCTAAAGACCCTCGTCTTCCGGCTGACCGCAAACATTCACAAACCGGGCGCCGTGAGAATGGCTACCGCAAACCCGGACTACCTGACCTCCGGCGTCACCATCGACAGCTATGCGGAAAACGGCCAGACCCGCACCTGGCGCAATTCCCCACGGGACGGTTCCTGGAAGCAGATCCGCCTCGGCGCCCCGCTCCTGCCCCATGACTCCATCCGGCTGAACATCGGCTGGCACTACGAGATCTCCCTGGAAAGCGGCCGCGAAGGCATGATCGACTCAACGACATATTTCCTCGCCTATGCCTATCCCCGCGTGGCAGTATATGACGACTACGCCGGATGGGACCGGATCGATTTCACCGATATGCAGGAGTTCTACAACGATTTCAACGACTATACCCTGCAGGTAAAAGTACCCGCCAATTACATCGTCTGGGCGACCGGCGACCTTCAAAACCCCGATGCCGTCCTGACGCCCGCCTATGCCAAAAAACTGGCCGGCTCCATGACCAGCGACAACATCATCCCGATCGCCACCCCCGCAGAGATCGCCGGCGGAAAAGTGACCAGGCAAAATGCGACCAACACCTGGATATGGAAAGCCGCCGATATCACCGACGTAGCCTGCGCCGTCAGCAATCACTTCGCATGGGATGCCTCCAGCGTAGTTGTCGACGACGCCACAGGCCGGCGATCAAGCGTTCAATCCGCTTATAACGACACGGCAAAAGACTTTCACCGGATGGTGGAGTTTGGCCGTCATGCCCTCGACTGGCTCTCCCACAATTATCCCGGCGTCGCCTACCCCTTTCCCAAAACGACCATCGTCCAGGGCTTCGCCGATATGGAATATCCGATGATGGTAAACGACAACACCACCCCGGACCCCACCTTCTCCCGCTTTGTAGCCGAACACGAGATCGCCCACAGCTGGTTCCCTTTCTATATGGGGATCAATGAATCCCGCTTCGCATATATGGATGAGGGCTGGGCCACCACCTTCGAACTGCTCATCGGCAGATCCGACGTCGGCAAAGAGAAGGCCGAAGATCTCTATAAAGAGTTTCGCGTAAACTATTACACCTACGATCCCGCATTCACCGAAGACCTGCCCATCATCACGCCCACCGATGCACTGACCGGCAACGCCTATGGCAACAATGCCTACGGTAAGCCCTCACTCGCCTATCTCGCGGTAAAAGATCTGTTGGGCGATGAGCTGTTCAAAAAATGCCTGCATGCCTATATGGATCACTGGCATGGCAAACACCCCATCCCCTGGGATTTCTTTTATTCCTTCAACGACGCCTCCGGCAAAGACCTCAACTGGTTTTGGAAGAACTGGTTCTTTAGCTATAATTATCTCGACCTCGCCATCGACAAAGTGGAAGAGAACACCGGCGCCCATATCCGCAACATCGGCGGATTCGCCATGCCCTTCGATCTCGTGATCACCTATACCGACGGCAGCACCCAAAGGATCCATCAAACCCCTTCCGTATGGGCCGCCGACCAATCCCAGACGACCGTCGCCTTGCCGGGAACGGAAAAAAAGCTGGCCTCCATCCTGGTGGACAACGGCATCTATGTCGATGCGGATGCTTCGAATAACAAGTGGACGGCCGCTAAATAGAGTACCATGCCTTCAATCAACAACACCCGCCTTTTCATAATCGTATTCTGCGGTATCCTCGTCGCCGGCGACTCCACCGCGCAGCCCATGGCCTTCCGGGACGCTTCCCGTCCGAAAGCCGAACGGGTCAACGATCTCCTCACGCGTCTCACCCTCGAAGAAAAGGTCTCGCTTCTCGGCTATCGCAGCAAGGCTGTCGACCGCCTTTCCATCCCCGCCTACAATTGGTGGAATGAAGCACTACACGGGGTCGCCCGCGCAGGCGAAGCCACCATCTTCCCACAGGCCATCGGCATGGCCGCCACTTTCGATAACCAACTCCTCCGGGAAGCCGCCGGCAGCATTTCCACCGAAGCCCGCGCCAAATATAATCTCTCGACTGCCCTCGGCCGCAGAGAACAATACATGGGTCTCACCTTCTGGTCCCCAAACATCAATATCTTTCGCGACCCCCGCTGGGGCCGCGGCCAGGAAACCTATGGCGAAGACCCCTTCCTCACCGCAATCATGGGAACGGCATTCATAAAAGGGATCCAGGGCGACGATCCCCATTACCTGAAGGCTTCGGCATGTGCCAAACATTTTGCCGTCCATAGCGGACCGGAAGCCAACCGCCATACCTTCGACGCAATCGTCGATGAGAAAGATCTCCGGGAAACCTATCTCTATTCGTTTAAAAGACTGGTCGACTCCGGCGTAGAGTCGATCATGTGTGCCTACAACCGCGTCAACGGCGAACCGTGCTGCTCGGGTCCCACCCTGCTCCACCACATCCTTCGAGAAGAATGGCATTTCCAGGGACACGTGGTCACGGACTGCGGCGCGCTCGACGATATCTTCGCAAGACATAAAGCCCTTCCCGGCCCCGTCGAGACAGCCGCCGCCGCGATAAAAGCCGGCGTCGATCTCGATTGCTCCAACGTCCTGCAACAGGACGCAATAAAAGCCGTCAACGCCGGCCTTCTCACCCGCGACCAGATTGACTCCGCCCTCGCCCCGTTGATCCGCACGCAGCTAAAGCTGGGTTTCTTTGATGACAGGAGATCGGTTCCCTTTAGCAGCTATGGCGCCGACAGCGTTCACAACGCAGGTCACATCGCCCAGGCCCGCCGGCTGGCGGCCGAAAGCATGGTCCTGCTGAAAAACGACCGGAACATCCTGCCCTTGCACAAGGACTCCCTCGCTTCGTTGATGATCGTCGGCCCAAATGCCTTCTCCTTCGACGCTCTCTCCGGCAACTACCACGGCGTGTCTTCGCCAATGGTCAGCTTCGTCGAAGGACTGACCGCCGCGGCAGGCCCCGCCATGCATGTAGAGTATGACCAGGGCTGCGACTACAAGGACAGCGTCCACTTCGGCGGCACCTGGGCCGCCTCGAATTGCCAGGCAACCATCGCCGTCATCGGCCTCACCCCCGTTATGGAAGGAGAAGAAGGCGATGCCTTCCTCGCACCCCACGGCGGCGACCGCACCGACCTCAGCCTGCCCGCCGCACACATCGCCTATATCCGGGCGCTCCGCAAAGCCATCCATGACAAACCGCTGATCGTCGTCGTCACAGCCGGCAGCGCCGTCGATCTTACCCCGATCCTCCCCTACGCCGACGCCATCCTCCTGGCCTGGTATCCCGGCGAACAGGGCGGCAATGCCCTGGCAGATATCGTGTTTGGAAAGATATCCCCTTCGGGCCATCTGCCCGTTACCTTCTATCGCGCACTGAGCGATCTTCCCGACTACAAGGACTATAGCCTCAAAGGCCGCACCTATCGCTACTATAACGGGCCCGTCCAATATCCCTTCGGTTATGGACTCAGCTATACCCAATTCGCCTACACCTGGCAGGAGCAGCCAAAAAAGATCCAAACGATAAAAGATACCCTGGCGGTGACCCTCACGGTCAACAATACCGGCGATCGCGACGGCGACGAAGTGGTACAGGCCTACATCGAGTATCCCAATGCAGAAAGAATGCCGCTAAAGGAGTTAAAGGCCTTTCACCGCGTATCGGTTCCGGCCCATGAAAGCAAACAACTTTCCATCGCCATACCCATGAGCGAACTCCGCAAATGGGATCTCCCCACCAATAAATGGAAACTTTATAAAGGAACGTATAAACTCATCCTCGGCAGCCATTCCCGCGACGAAAAGCTGACGGCAGCGTTTACCGTTCGTTAAACGGAAAGCCGGATCTTCTTCTTTTCAAATACTCCCGTCAGGAGCACGATAAGAAATGCGAATAGTAGCGACTTGGCTACACCGATCCAGCCTGTTCTTATAGCTTCCGGCAATTCAACCGCCGGCCCAAGCAACTTCAGGATAGCAAAATGGATATCGGGCAGCAGGTAACAGGTAAGCGTGATCGTACCCGCCGGCCGGATCAGCCTGTACCAGTCCTGCTTACCTTTTATATCGACGATCGTTCCCAGTATCGCCACGCACCCGACGCTGATCCCCGTACAGATAAGGATCCAGGACGGCGTAACACCCAACTTGGCGATCCCGCCGTATGGTCTCAACAAAAAACCGGCAGCGATCAGCACCGGCACCCAGGCCGCGAGGATGAGCAGCCCCTTCGACGCTTTCCCGTTCCCCGTCATCCGCTGATAGAAGACCGTAGTCACCACACCCCCCATCGTAAAGGCCGAGAGCCCGCCGCTGCCACCCAGCGAGAGATATTGAAGAAACGAATATTCACCCGTATGCGCCAGGATCGAGAACGCGAGAAAATAGAGGAAGAAGAAGGAAAGTAGTGGCATCCGGTCGCCGATAATGAAATACAAAAGGGCGCAGGTAAGATAACACCAGCCGATAAGCCCGAGGATACCCCACCAATGCGTTCTCAACCCCATCGGGTGATCCGGTGTCCCGCCCTTATAGATCAGGGCCATGAAGATCAGCGCCGCGATCCCGATCCCGCGGAACAGCCATTTCCTCCAGAGGGGC
This sequence comes from Puia sp., assembly GCF_036500295.1. Classification (NCBI taxonomy): domain Bacteria; kingdom Pseudomonadati; phylum Bacteroidota; class Chitinophagia; order Chitinophagales; family Chitinophagaceae; genus Puia; species Puia sp. The sequence goes on from NZ_DASYCH010000042.1 coordinate 28,443, forward strand.
CAGTCCGCAGGATAGACAAGCCATACAAAGAAGAAGGCGATCGTAATGATCAGCAAAAACCCAAAGGCCGACACCAATGCGGGACCCTTTGTGAACTCTTCATAGTTGACAAGAAAAAAACCCATTACCAGCAAGGCAAAGCTGCGCCGCAGGATATGCCAGAAGGTCGTCGCCCGCGATGCGCCCCGCTCATGCCCGGCCTTGATGGCCAGCGGTATCGAAAGCCCGACAATAAAAAGGAAGGCGGGAAAAACAGTATCCGCAAGCCCGAGCCGGTCCTCACCCTCCCGGGCATGCTCCAGCCAGTCGGGGACCCCGATGTCCAGGATAAGGTCGTTCACAAAGATCATCAGCATCATCGTTATCGCCCGGAAGGCGTCGATGGAAGCAAGGCGGCGGGTTATTCGTGTCATAGCAGTTTTTTCCAGTAGAAGAGCCAGTCGACCATCCTGCTCGTATACCCATACTCGTTATCAAACCAGACGATCAGCTTCAACTGCCTTCCGACTATGGAAGTAAGCGTCCCGTCCACCACACAGGAATGCGTGTCCCCCTTGATATCCAGCGACACGACGGCTTCCTCGGTGTAGTCCAATACCCCGTCGTATTCGTGCCGCGCAGCATTGGCGAACATCGCATTGATCTCTCTGGCCGTAGCAGCCGTCTTTAGTTGCACCGTAAAATCGGCCATGGCCCCGTTGGCCACCGGCACCCGCGTGGAAACCGTGGCGATCCTGTCCTTCAAGGCAGGCATCAGTCTCTCCAGCGAATCGGCAAGATCGATCTCCACCGGGATAATAGACTCCGCCGCGGCACGGCCCCGGCGATAATGCTTGTGTGGCGCATCCACCAGCTCCTGTCGCGATGTATAGGAATGCAGGATATTCACCTGCGCCGATTCAATGCCCACCTGGTTCAAAAGGTAAAGGATATGCGTAGAACAGTTGGTCATGCACCCGCCCGGCGAGATGATCGTGCTGTCAGCATTCAGGACATGCTGGTTGAACCCGTAGATCAGCAACGGGATCTCCGGCGACCCCGTAGTGGAGAGCAATACCTTCCGCGCACCGGCCTCCAGATGAAGCGCGGCCGTATTACTTTTGGTGAACCGGCCCGAACACTCCAGCACCACATCGACACCCAATGCCGCCCAGGGCAACTCCCGCGGGTCCTCCCGGCGAAAGGCAGCAACCGTTCTGTCGCCGATGGTCAGTTGGCCATCGGCATAAGACACCCGCTGCGGCAAGGTCCCATAGACGGAATCATATCGCAGCAGATACGCAAGGTTGTCCGGTTCCATGATATCGTTGACGGCAACAAGATCGATGCCTTCCAGGGGCAGGATCTTTCTGGCCAGCAACCGCCCGATCCGGCCCATTCCATTAATGGCAACACGCATTTTCATTTCATTTATCTCCTATGGGGTGTCAGCCCCGTCAGGCAACAAATATACAGGTAAACACATACCAATGCTTCGGGCATTTTATCGGAAATTTGCGTATGTCCATTCCATCTCCGGCCCATATTCTCATCATCGATGAGATACCCCTCCTCTCCGTCGGACTCCAGGAGGTCTTTCGGTCCATTCATCCTGATATCCGGGTGGAATACACCGGCAGCGTTTTCACCGCTCTTTCCACCGCTTCCTTCGGATCCCGCAACTGGTTCCTGATCGTGCTGGGCTCCAGCGAAGAGTCCGCCCCGGTCAGCCTCCTGCTCCCCGCCGCGGAACTGAAAGAGAAATTCCCCGGCAGCCTGATCATGCTCTATAGCGATCGCTTCGACCCCGCTTTTATCCCAAAACTGGAATCGGCCACGATAAACGCCATCGTACATAAACACGAAGGGGCAGACGAGATCGCAAAAGCCTGGCGACACCTCGTAGCCGGCAAAAGCTATTGGTCGCCAAAATTCCTTCAACCTCCTGGCAGTCAAAAACAAAACCTCCCAGGATAGGATTATTTTTTACCTTTACACCATTCGCAGGCCCTGGCAACCTTTAACCGTATCACGTCATACCTCTTAACCATGCCCTCTGTACAGCACAAAGCCAAGCCTCTGGATCGAATCCTCGTTATTGATGATTTACCGCTGATCCCCCTTGCCTTCCAGGAAGTCTTCCGGTCTGTCAATTCGGCCGCAGGGGTCGAATATTCCGGGAATATCTTCACGGCACTCTCAGCAAAGATTTACGCCAACACCAGCTTCGATCTCATCATCACCGGCTCCTTCCAGGAACAATACTCCACCAATCTGCAACAGGCCGTTACCGAACTGAAAAAACGTTTCGGCCAGCCTCGCGTCATGATCTATTCCAGCACCTACGACCCGCTCATCATCGAAAAGACGAACACGACAGGCATCGACGCTTACGTACACAAATACGAATCCATCGACGAGATCCGCAAAGCCTACCAACATCTCTCCGCCGGCGAATCCTTCGTATCCGGCATGTTCCACACCCTTTACTATGACTACGGCTATGGCGTAAGAAAATAAACCGGCGTCCCCGCTCTTCCCTGCCTGCGCGGTCGGCACCCCATCCCACCTTCCTCGCAAACCATCACCCTGCCTGCGCCGCCACCCCACCCCCCGCTCTGCAAAAACGTTTTTTTGCGTTTGCCTCAAAATCCTATCTTTGCCAACTCATCAGATGATAGGATGAAAAAAATAAACACTCCCATTCCGCGCCATTCCCTCGCCGACGCCGTCGTCGGCCGGCTCCAGCAACAGATCTCCCTGGGCGTTTACAAACCCGGTGAAAAACTGCCGTCCGAACCGGAGCTGATGATCGAATTCGGCGTTGGCCGCAGCACCATCCGCGAAGCGGTACGCATCCTCGCCAATACCGGCCTGGTAACCGTACGCCAGGGATCGGGCACGATGGTGGAAACCCAACGGGGCATCACCGAGCCACTGCAACATCGCCTTCGCCGCGCAAATGCAGCCGACCTCGACGAGGTAAGACAGTTGCTCGAAATAAAGATCGCCGAAAAAGCCGCCCTGCTCCGCACCAGCAAAGACATCACAAAAATGCGGACCCTGCTGGAGGAAAGAAAGGCCGCCGCAGAAAGCCGCGATATCGAAGGCGCCATCCGCACCGACATCCAATTCCACGTCGCCACCGCAGTCGCCGCACGCAACGGGATCCTTGCCGATCTGTACCGGTCCGTAGCCGAACAAATGTCCCGGCACTTTCATCAAACCTATCTGACCACAGACAGCTTTATCGAAACCCAGCAGCTGCACGAACAGCTGCTTCAAAGCATCATCGACCAGGACCAAAAAAAGGCCTGGCAATACGCGGCAAAGATCGCCGCCCACTAGCCGGATGGGATCCGGCCGTATACAACTGACATGGCAAACACAATCACTCCGTCGCCGGCATCAGCCGTAGCCGACACAACAGCGCAAACCGACGCCGTCGTGCAAAAGACCATATTCTCCATCCTGCTCGCGATCAGCTTCTCACATCTGCTCAACGACACGATGCAGTCCCTGATCCCCTCCACGTATCCGCTGCTGAAACGATCACTAAACCTCAACTTCAGCCAGCTCGGTCTCATCACCTTCTGCTTCCAGCTCACCGCATCCCTCCTGCAGCCGTTTGTAGGTTTGTATACAGACAAACGCCCGCAACCCTATTCCCTCGCGGCAGGGATGTGCTTCACCCTCGCAGGACTGCTCCTCCTCTCGAGAGCCGGCACCTTCCCGCTCGTACTCGTATCCGTATCCCTCGTCGGTGTCGGCAGCTCGATCTTCCATCCCGAAGCCTCCCGGCTGGCCTACCTGGCCTCGGGCGGCAAACGCGGCCTGGCCCAATCCATCTTCCAACTGGGCGGCAACGCCGGCGCTTCCCTCGGCCCCCTGCTGGCCGCCAGGATCGTCTCCCCCTACGGCCAATCCAATATCATCTGGTTCGGCGTCTTTGCCCTGATCGCCATCGGCGTCCTGCTCCGCACCGGCTCCTGGTATCGCCGCAACCTGACCATGCGCCGCAAAAAGGTCCTCATCTTCGAACCCAACCCCGGACTGCCAAAGAAAAGAGTGGCCTTTGCACTGGTCGTCCTGCTGGTGCTCATCTTCTCCAAATATTTTTATATGGCCAGCATGAGCAGCTATTATATGTTCTTCCTCATCGACAAATTCCATATCACCGACCAGACCGCACAGATCATGCTTTTTGTCTTCCTCTTCGCCGTAGCCGCGGGAACGATGATCGGCGGACCCATCGGCGATCGCATCGGCCGTAAATACGTCATCTGGTTCTCCATCCTCGGCGTCGCCCCCTTTACCCTGCTACTGCCCTACGCCAGCCTATTTTGGACCGGTGTACTTTCCGTCTTTATCGGACTCATTCTCGCCTCCGCCTTCTCCGCCATCCTCGTCTACGCACAGGAACTCGTACCCGGAAAGGTAGGGCTCATCGCCGGACTGTTCTTTGGCCTCGCCTTCGGCATGGGCGGCATCGGCGCCGCCGTCCTCGGCCGGCTCGCCGACCGCACCAGCATCCACCACGTGTTTCATCTCTGCTCCTTCCTGCCCCTGCTCGGCCTCCTCACCGGCTTCCTCCCCCAGACTGGGCCACGGGCCCAGTGGCCGAAGGCCCATCATTAGATACCAAACGCCGAAGGCGTAAAGTGCACCTCTGGTCACAAAAAAACCTACCCCTCTAAAACGTCAAGGCCGTTCTGCGAACAGAACGGCCTCTAACGATTGCTTGCCATATAAAGACTTACTTCTTCGTAGTGTCAGTAGCCTTCTTAGCAGTATCAGCACTCATCTTGGAAGAATCAGCGCTCATCTTGCTGGAGTCAGCGCTCATCTTGGAAGAGTCAGCACTCATTTTGGAAGAGTCAGCAGATGCCTTTGCGTCAGCACCAGAGTTGTTACAAGCTGCGAAAGCGGCGATAGCGGCTACAAAAAAGAACTTTTTCATGAATTTTTTGATTTTGCGTTAATTGAGAATGGTTTCGAGAGATTAATACTCAAGGGAATAAAAAGTAACCCGCAAGAATCAACGTTTTTTATATATTCTTTTAAATAATGTGTATCAGGTGGTTTTTGAACGCTAAAAATGCTTTTTATGAATTTTTTCCCATTCCTTTGGGTTACGAATGGATAATTTGGGTATTAAATATAGTTTAAGCGTGAGGACAGAGACCAACGAACAAAAGTTACTCGAAGGACTGGCACATAACGACCGCAAGGCCATCGAAACGATCTACAAACAGCACTTTAATATGGTGCAGTCCCTGATCCTCAGCAACAACGGCTACCCCGATGACGCCCGCGATATTTTTCAGGAAGCCATGATCGTACTCTTTGAAAAAGCAAGATCCGGCTCTTTTGAATTAAATAGTCAGCTGAAGACCTACCTCTATTCCGTATGCCGCAGACTCTGGCTTAAACGCCTGAGCCAACAGCAGAGATACTCCCCAGAAGTGGCGAATCTCGAAGAAACCGTACCCGTGGAAGAGGATGTCGAACGGCATGTACAGCGCAACAAAGACTTCCTGGTCATGGAACAGTCCCTGAAGAGCCTCGGCGAACCCTGTAAAAGCTTGCTCGAGGCCTACTACCTGGAAAAGAAAACGATGGTGGACATCGCCGCGGATTTTGGTTATACCAACGCCGACAACGCCAAGAACCAGAAGTACAAATGCCTGATGCGATTAAAAAAGATGTTCAAACAAAAAAAAGATTCGATAGAATAAAAACAAGTGAGTCATGCAAGACACTGCCCTATTAGACGCTGTTGAACGGTATCTCCGGGGAGAAATGCTCCCGGAAGAGATCCTGTTCTTCGAACATATCCGCAAAACAAACCCGGAAGTTGACCAGATGGTGGTCGATCATGCTGCCTTTCTGAAGCACTTCTCCCAATTTGGCGAGACCCGGCAGCTGAAAACCCAATTGAACGACGTATACCAACAGCTCAGCCGCGACGGCGCCATCGAGCAACCCAATACGCCGGCCAAAGTGATCATCCTCTGGAAAAAATACAAACGCACCGTTTTTGTGGCCGCCTCCATCGCCGGCATCACCGCCCTCTTCATCAGCGGACTCATTTCTCTCGTTACCCCAAAAGTAAGCCAGTCCAGGATAGATCTCTTAAGCCGTCAGCTAAATGATCAGGCGGCAAAGTTGAATACAGTCACCAGCCAGCTGCACTCTGCAGAAGCCGCCCGCACCACTACTTTTAACCGCGGCGGCACCGGCTTCCTCGTCGACGGCAAAGGCTACCTGCTCACAAACGCCCATGTCGTAAAGAACGCCACCGTCGTCGAAGTGCAAAACACCCTTGGCGAATACCAGGCCCGCATCATCCAGCTCGACCGGCAGGCCGACCTGGCCCTGCTCAAGATAGTTGACACCTCCTATCATGCCTTCAACGGATTGCCCTACGGCATCAGCAAGACCGGCGCCGATCTGGGTGAAGAACTGTTTACCCTGGGTTATCCCCGCCCCGAGATCGTGTACGGCAAAGGATATCTCAGCGCAGAAACAGGCTTCCAGGGCGATACGCTGAACTTTCAGCTCACCATCGCCGCCAACCCCGGCAATAGCGGCACCCCCGTTCTTAATAACGACGGCGAAGTCATCGGCATCGTAACCTCCAGCCAGCAGAACGCGGAAGGAATGGTCTTCGCCGTTCGGTCGAAGAACATCTACAACGCACTCGACTCCATGCGGACCGACACCACCCTCCAAAAGACCGACAGCACCCTCAGCCTCCTGAAGATCCCGGTCAACACCTCCCTCAAAGGCATGGATCGCAAAACCCAGATCAGACGACTCCGCGATTATATCTTTATCGTAAAATCGAACTAACAAAAAGGCCCCCCGAACGGCCGGAGGCCGGTCGCCCGGAGGGCTATCATCGGCCCCGCGGGCCTTTTCTTTTATTTCCACAAACTCTTCGGATATTCCCCCTTATCGATCAGCCCATTCAAACTCGCCTGCACATCCGGCGCATCCTCCTTGTACGTCACCCCAAACCACTTCGCCCCCGTCGGGATCACCTTGATATTCCCCTTCCCCTCCTTGATAAACTTATCACCGATGATCGGGATAAAGAACTCCGCCTTCGGATTCGTCCCCTGTTCCCGCAAAAACTCACCAAATATCTTTTCCACGTAGGTAAAGACCGAAGGATCAAAACCCCAGAAATTCATCGACACCTTCGAATCGAACGGCACCTCGAATTTCTTCTCGCCCTCCTCATAAGTGATCTTCCCCCCTTCCTCATAGATCTTCGTCCGCTCGGCAATAGAGACCAGGTTGTCCTGCCCATCCACCTGGCAAACCCCGCGACTCACCGTACCATTGTCGGAAAGCGTCTTGGCCAGTTCGTAACCAATGATGCAATAGGTCCTCGGATCAACCGGCCCCGTCAGAAACGAATACGCCTTCTCAAAAGCATCGCGGCCATAAAAATCATCCGCATTGATCACGGCAAACGGCTCCCTGACCGCATCCTTCGCACAAAGCACCGCATGCGCCGTTCCCCATGGCTTGGTCCGCTCCGCCGGTACGGTATAACCACCGGTAAAAGAATGCAGGTCCTGATACACATAGTCCGTCGCGATCCTGCCCTTCAGCTTCGGTTCGAAGATATTCTTAAAGTCTTCCGCAAAATCTTTTCGGATAATGAACACTACTTTTGTAAACCCGGCGCGAATCGCGTCATAGATAGAATAATCCATTATCGTTTCTCCGCTCGGGCCAAAGCCCTGGATCTGTTTCATACTCCCATAGCGGGAGGCCATACCGGCGGCTAAGATCAAAAGAGTAGGTTGCATTATACTATTATTATATTTGGACACGAAAATAAAGCATTACGGTGAATCATCCATCATCCCCGATCGAACCTTTGCAGTGGCCGGATTCCGCCGCCCGACAGCTGACCGTGGATGTGATGCGCCTGGACAAATTACACCCCATCGTCTCCGGCAACAAGTGGTTCAAACTAAAAGAACATCTCGCCCTCGCCAACCCCAATAAACCCATCATCACCTTCGGCGGTCCCTGGTCCAATCATCTCGTCGCCACCGCCTATGCGGCAAAACAACACGGGCTCACCGCCATCGGCTTCATCCGGGGAGAAGAACCTGCCCACACATCAGCCACCCTGCAAGAGGCCGCCGGCTACGGCATGCAGCTCGAATTCATCTCCCGGCAGCGATACCGGCAAAAAGAGGATCCCGAATTCATACAGGAATTGTCGGTCCGGTTTCCCGGCGCATATATCATCCCGGAAGGCGGCGGCGGACTCCCGGGCATCACCGGCAGCGAAGCCATTCTCCGCACCGCCAATACCACAGCCTATACCCATATCGGCTGCGCCATCGGCACCGGCACCACCTTCCTCGGTCTTTGGCGAGCCTCCACCCCGCAACAAACCATCGTCGGGATACCCGTTCTGAAAGGCTTCGATGCCGCGCCGCTTTCTCATCCCCGCACGCTGTTCCTTCCGCAATATCATTTCGGCGGCTATGCCCGCCACCCGCAAACCCTCCTCGATTTCATGAACGGATTCTACCGCGATACCGGCGTTCCCACGGACATCGTGTACACCGGTAAACTCTTCTTTGCCATCCTCCAAAGTATCCGCCAGGAGCTTTTTCCCACTCATTCCCGGCTGTTGATCATCCACAGCGGAGGACTGCAGGGTAACCGGTCTCTCCCACCCGGAGCTTTGACCTTTGGCAAATGATGACCGAAATTTTTGGTTGCTATTTTAGGCCCGGATTTTGTAATTTCATACCACCTATGTATAAGACCGCAGGTTCGTTCCTCCTCTGCCTTCTTCTGACTACCTTCCTCCGGGCCCAGGATACGCTGCCCCGATTCTCGGCCACAGCCCGGGGTCCCGGCAAGATCCTCATCAGCTGGCACAACAAACTCCCCGAAGTCACCCAGATCAGCATTCAACGATCCACCGACAGTCTTAGGAATTTTACAACCCTGGTCACCGTTCCCGATCCCAGGCTCCCCGCAAACGGCGCCATGGACAACAACGCCCCCCATCCGAATTTCTACTACCGGCTGTTCATCGTCCTCGCCGACGGCAAATATATTTTTACTCCTTCGCTGCGCCCACATTCCCAGTCCGAAGGCAGCACCCCGGTAGCCCAAAAAGAAGAAGAGGAGACCGATGAGTCGGTCGCCCGTGCCGCGAGCAACCGGCTACTCGTCATCTCGCCCGCAACCGAAAAAACAAAGATCCCAACGCCCACCGCGATCCACGGCCTTCCCGAACTGCCCCTCGCCAATACGGTATTTGTCCGCAAAGGCGACAGTCTGATCGGCCAGCTGAGCGGATCAAAAGTGCAATCCTTCCGCGATTCCCTGCTGCGAAAGACAAAGGACACCCTCATCTTTATTGACGGGGATACCCTCCTCATAAAGCCCTTTGTCGCCAAAGAAGTATACAGGGTCTCACAAAATGTGTACACGGGAAAATACGGCAACATCCATATCAGTCTGCCCGAAGCACCCAGAAGACATTATAACGTAAAATTTTTCGATGAGAATGACAAGCTGCTCTTCGAACTATCCGAGATCAAAGACCCCAGCCTCACGCTCGACAAAACGAATTTCCGCCACTCGGGCTGGTTTCGCTTCGAATTGTATGATGGAGATCAGCTGAAAGAGAAGAATAAATTCTTTATCCCAAAAGAATTCTAGCTAACCCGCGCGACTTCGCAGTCGCTAACCCAAAGTCACGTCAAACACTTCCTCGAACCGGTTCTTCCAGCGGGCCTTCACCTCCTCCACATCCACCCGCCGGCCAAGTTCCTTCTCCAGCGACGTCACCTGCTTATCCGCGATGCCGCAGGGAACGATATTGCCAAACCACGAGAGATCCGTGTTGATATTCAGCGCAAACCCATGCATCGTGATCCACCGGCTGCACCGGACCCCCATGGCGCAGATCTTTCTCTCCCGCCCCCTGATCCCCGGCTCGATCCAGATGCCCGTTTCCCCCGCCGACCGGTCCCCGGCAAGACCATAGTCCGCCAGCACACGGATACCCACCTCCTCCAGACTCCGCAGGTACCAGCCCAGATCGGTACGAAATTTCTCCAGGTCGAGAATCGGATAACCAACCAGCTGCCCCGGCCCGTGGAAAGTGATATCCCCCCCACGATTGGTCCGGAAAAAAGCAGCCCCCTTTTCCTCCATCGCAGCATCGTCCAGCAGAACATTTTCGATATGCCCGCTCTTGCCAAGGGTATAGACAGGCGGATGCTCAACGAATAACAGGCGATGTTCCGTACCCGCAATCCCACCCCCCCGTTCTCTCGCCTCCACCTTGATACGCACATTCTCCTTTAGTAACGACTCCTGGTAATCCCAGGCCTCCTGATAGCCCATCCGGCCCAGCTCTTCGAAGATGACTGTTTCCATGCGGTGCAAAGTTACGCAAACGGCCCGAAGGTTGTACCTTTGCGCAAATGGCCACCTCCATGAACCACGGTCCCGATGAAGAAAAAGAGCTCGACGAAAGCCCACCCGCCGACGGGGGGGAAGAGTTGTACGAACGCCTGAATCTCAAGGTCGATAAAGGACAGGAGCCCCTACGCATCGACAAATTCCTCGTCCGGCGGATCGAGAACGCCACCCGCAACAAGGTCCAGAAGGCCCTGGAAGCCGGGATGGTCCTGGTCAACAACAAACAGGTGGCCGCCAACTACAAGATCAAACCCCTCGACGAGATCGTCCTCTACTCGGATAAGGAAGCCCATGGAGAAGAGATCATCCCCGAAGAAATGCCGCTCAATATCCGCTACGAGGATGACGAAGTGATGATCATCAACAAACGGCCCGGACTCGTCGTCCACCCGGCCAGCGGAAACTATTCAGGAACGTTGATAAACGGCGTCGCCTGGTACCTCCTCCAAAAGAACAGCACCCTCACCGAACAGAACCTGCCCCGCTTCGGCCTCGTCCACCGCATCGACAAGAATACCAGCGGTCTGATGGTGCTCGCAAAAACCGAAAAAGCCGTTCGCAGCCTCGCCAAACAATTCTTCGACCATACCGTCAAACGCCAGTATATGGCCCTGGTCTGGGGCGATCTCGCAGAGGAAAGCGGCACCATCGTCGCACACGTCGGCCGCCATCTTCGCTTTCGGAAGCTGTTCGACGCCTATCCGGATGGCGATCACGGCAAAGAAGCCATCACCCACTATAAAGTATTGGAACGTTTCGGGTATGTTACCCTCGTACAATGCGTTCTGGAAACCGGCCGCACCCACCAGATCAGGGTACACATGCAGCACATCGGCCACCCGCTCTTCAACGACGATACCTATGGCGGCGATAAGATCGTCAAAGGCACCGTCTTCAGCAAATACCGCCAATTCGTCGACAACTGCTTCGCCATCTGCCCCCGGCATGCCTTGCACGCCAAGACCATCGGATTCATCCATCCGGCGACAGGCAAAGACATGCTCTTCGAAAGCGAACTGCCAGACGACATGCGGGATGTGATCGGAAAATGGCGCGCCTACACCACCACCACCGGACTCCATCGCTGACCGCCACCACACGCCACCGCTATCGCGGAAAGCTCATCTTATAGTCGACATTGATCTTCCCCCGGGTGATGTCATCAAGCTTGCCCTTTAGCAGCTTTCGCTTCAGCGGCTTGAGATAGTCGATGAATAGTTTCCCCTCGATATGATCGTACTCATGCAGGATGATCCGCGCCGAGATCCCATTGTAAGTCGAGACATGCGACTCGAAATTCTCGTCCACATATTCGATCGTCACCTCCTCGCTGCGAAAGATGTCCTCCCTGATCTTGGGAATACTCAAACACCCTTCGTTATAAGCCCATTCCTCCCCATTCAACCCGGTGATATGCGCATTGATAAAAACCTGTTTGATCCCCGGACCATCAGGATACTTGTCCTTCTCGTCCTCTTCCAGGTTGGTGAATATCTGCTGTGAATCCACTACAAAAAGCCGGATATCCCGGTTGATCTGCGGCGCCGCCAACCCCACCCCACTGCTCGAATACATCGTCTCCCACATATCCTCGATAAGTTTTGACAACTCGGGATACTCAGGCGTGATGTCTTTGCTCACCACCCGCAGGATCGGCGTTCCATACGCCACGATAGGTAAAATCATATCATATACATTTTATATTTCATTGGCCGCTGCGCCCCAACCACTCCTGCAACAGGATCGTGGCCGCGATCTCATCCACCAGCGCCTTATTCTGCCGTTGTTTTTTCTTCATTCCCATCTCCACCATGGCCCGCGAAGCCAGCTTCGAAGTGAACCGCTCATCCACCGCCGTTACCGGGATCGAAGGGAACTCCTTCCGCAACTTCGCCATCGCCTCCCGCGCAGGCTGCGTCCCATGCGTATCGCTGTCATCCCAGTTCTTCGGTTCACCGATGAGAATCAGCTCCACCGCCTCCGTCTTGAAATACTCCTTCAAAAAAGCGATCAGCTTAGGCGACTCCACGGTCGTCAATCCCGTCGCGATGATCTGCAGAGGATCGGTCACCGCGATCCCCGTTCGCTTCAGCCCATAATCTATCGCCATGATCCGCGCCATCCTCATTAATTGTTATGTTGTCTCCTTTCGGCTTGTTATATAAAATAGCCTCCGGCGCCAACCGTCTAATGTCGGGCCTTCGGCCAATTGGCCTCCGGCCCATTATGCTCCAAAAAAGCCTCCGGCGTACACACCGGCAACACCGGCGTAGCCGCTAAGGAAAGCTCATTATTTCGCGTGATAAAATAATCCAGTTTGTGATGTAATGCCGTATAATAGGCAAGGGCATCATCAACATCGCTCATCGTCGACAACAGCGCGCTGACCGCTATCGCATGCCCCGTATCAATGACCTGCACTTCCGCCAGGATCGCCAGCAACAGTTCTTTCGCCCGCCCGGCTCCATACACCTCCTTCAATCTCCGGCCCGTTTCCTGCATCACCGCGGGCGTCACATAAGCCTGCACCCGGCCGTTCACCGCCCATTCCATCAGACGGCGGGCAGCTCCCCGGCCCTCCCGCTTAAGCGTAAAGTCCAGCAGGACGCTCGCATCGAGAAAGACCCTAAAAGCCATCCTTTACCTCCGGAATTTCCAGCTCATCCACCAGATCAAGAATATTCTTCCGCAGCACCGGCTTGGTCACACTGCGGAAATAGCTCTCCACAAGCTCGGAAACACTCATTTGCTTGCTCGCGGCATAGGCCTTCATGGCATCCAGCAACGCCCCATCAATAGTTAGGTTTAGTCGCTCCTTCATTTCGCAAATATACGCACTTTATCGAATTATGCGCATCAATAGAGGAAAAATACATACATCGACCCGATCACAAACACCGCAAAAACGACGCTGGCAATGCCATTGGCAGTCATAAAGGCGAGATTCACCCGGCTGAGGTCATGGGGACGAACGATCGCATGCTGATAGATCAGCATCCCGATAAAGATGGCCACCCCAACCCAATAGGGCCAGCTGAACTGGCCATGGTAGCCCGCAAATACCACGCAGACCATACTCAGGAAATGCAGGAATTCGGACACCCGGAGAGCCTTCGCCTTTCCCAGCCAGGAAGGCATCGAGTACAGTTGCTGGGATTTATCAAACTCCTCGTCCTGCAAAGCATAAATGATATCGAATCCGCTCACCCAGAAAATAACGGTAAACGAAAAAAGAACGGGTAATAAGGCAAAACGACCCGTTAGCGCCAGATACGCGCCGATGGGTGCCAGGGAAAGCCCCAGGCCCAGGATAAGATGACACAACGGCGTGAAACGCTTCGTATAGCTATATCCCAACACAACCGCAAGCGCCACGAAAGACAGGGCAAAACAAAGCAGGTTAATAAACCAGGTACAAACGATAAACGCAAGGCAATTGAAGATGACGAACCTCAGCGCACTGCTCTTCGAGATGATCCCGCGCGGTATCTCCCGGATAGCCGTACGCGGGTTCCGCGCGTCAAACTCCACGTCCAGCCAGCGATTGAAGGCCATTGCCGCACTCCGGGCAAAGATCATACACAATACCACCAGCAGCAGGCGGAAGACGATCTGCCATCCGGTCTCCGGAACCTGCGAAAGATCCACTTCGGCATGGGCAAACGCAAAGGGATAGATGATCGTGTGCCAGCCCGGCACGGAAGAAGGCGTATGAAAGCCGGCAATGGTCCTTTGCCGCACGATAATGGGAAAAGCCCCCAGAAAAAAACCGATCATCGCAAACGGCATCGCAAAAATGGTATGCGAAAACCGGATCAAACTCAAATAGCTCTTTACCTTGCTCATAATTATTTTTTATTCGTCGGCTCCGCCCGGCGTCGCCGCCCGCACCCGAACCAGCTCCCACAACACGATCCCCGCCGCGATAGATATATTCAACGAATGCTTCATCCCCCACTGCGGGATCTCGATCCCGCCATCGCAAAGCGCCAGCGCCTCCTCACTCACCCCACTCACCTCGTTGCCAAAAACCACGGCAAGCGGCCCCGAAAAACGCCCGGAAAACTCCGGCAAAGAGACACTCCCCTCCGCCTGCTCCACTGCAAACACCGCATACCCCCGCGACTTAAGCTCCCCAACCGCCTCCGCCGCGGAACCAAAATAGACCCATTCCACCGTTTCCGTGGCCCCCAGGGCGGTCTTGTGGATATCCCGGTGGGGCGGCTGGGGGGTATACCCGCAAAGATAGATGGCCTGGATGAGAAAGGCATCAGCCGTCCGGAACACACTACCGACATTGTGCATACTACGGATATTGTCCAGGACGACCACAATTGGCGTCTTTTCCGATTCCCGGAAGGCATTCACCGATTTCCGGTTCAGTTCATCCATCCCCAGTTTGCGCATTCGCAAAGGTAATTACCTTTAAATAAAAATCGCTCATGAGAAAACAAACCCGCCTCCTGGTCATAGGACTGCTATTCCTGTCAGCCGGCGCCACGGCCCAGGAAGAGAAAGTAGACATGGCCACCATTCAGAAGATCCGCGAAGAAGGATTGAACCACTCCCACGTCATGGACATCGCCTTCCACCTCACCGACGCCAGCGGCAACCGCCTCACAGCCTCCCCCGGCTTCATGAGAGCCGCCAACTGGGCTAAACAACAGCTCACCGCCTGGGGCCTAGTCGGCGCCACCCTCGACCCCTGGGGCGAATTCGGCAAGGGCTGGGAACTGCAAAAGTCCTATCTCGCCATGACCGCACCCTACTACAAACCCCTTATCGCCTATCCAAAAGCCTGGTGCGGCGGTACCGAAGGACCAAAAACCGCCTCCGTCCTCCTCATCAGCGCAACCGACTCCGCAGGCCTGGAAAAATACAAAGGCCAGATGGCCGGCAAGATCCTCATCCCCGAGATCAACGAGGTCTACCAGCAAAGCTTTAAACCCGACGCCACCCGCCACACCGATGCCCAACTGGATTCCATGTCGAAAGTGGTCATGCGTCCCGTCGACACCGCAGAACTGCGCCGCCGCCGCGCCGGCTTCAACCGGGGCGCACTCGCCTTTCTTAACACCCTTCGCAACGAAGCGATAGAAGAAGGCGCAGTAGCGATCCTCAGCCAGTCCAACCGCGGCCATGACGGAACCCTCTTCGTACAGGGCGGCGGCTCCTACCAGCCTACCGCGCCCGCCAACTTCCTCGATATGGTCATCACCCTCGAAGACTATACCACCATCGTCCGCCTCCTGATGGCAGGCATGCCCGTTACCCTCGACGCCGACGTAAAAACAAAATTCCAGACCGATGACACCAAAGGCTACAACGTCATCGCCGAAATAAAAGGCACCGACAAAAAACTCAAGGACGAAGTAGTCATGCTCGGCGGCCACCTCGACTCCTGGCACAGCGCCACCGGCGCCACCGACAACGCCGCCGGCTGCACCGTCATGATGGAAGTGGTCCGTATCCTCAAAACCCTCGGCATCCAACCCCGCAGGACCATCCGCATCGCCCTGTGGAGCGGCGAAGAAGAAGGCCTCCTCGGAAGCCGCGGCTATGTGAAGAAAACCTTCGCCGATCCAGCCACCATGGTGTTGCAACCCGCACATGAGAAATTCGCCGGCTACTTCAACATCGACAACGGCACAGGCAAGGTTCGCGGCATCTACCTCCAAGGCAACGAAGCCTGCCGCCCCATCTTCACCCAATGGCTCCAGCCCTTCCATGATCTCGACGCCAACACCGTCACCATCAGCAATACAGGCGGCACCGATCACCAGTCCTTCGACGCCGTTGGCCTCCCCGGCTTCCAGTTCATCCAGGACGAGATCGAATACAGCACGCGTACCCACCACACCAATATGGACTCCTACGCACACCTGCGCGAAGACGATCTCAAACAGATAGCCACCATCGTCGCCGCCTTTGTCTACAACACGGCCCAACGCGATGAGAAACTGCCAAGGAAACAACTGCCAAAGCCGCGTCCTGCCGGCCGCGGCGGATTCTGATCCACGCAAGATCTCAATCAACAACTTATCCCCATACAAAAGCCCCGGCAATCCAATTGTCGGGGCTTTCTTACATTTGTCCCCCATGGCAAAAAACAGCGCCGACACCCCGCTAATGCAACAACACCGGGCTATCAAACAACGATACCCCGATGCCATTCTGCTGTTTCGCGTCGGCGACTTCTACGAGACCTTTGGCGAAGACGCGATCGTCGCCTCCAAAGTACTCGGCATCACCCTCACCAAACGCAACAACGGCGCCGCCTCCTCCTCGGAGCTGGCAGGCTTCCCGCATCATTCGCTCGACACCTACCTGCACAAGCTGGTAAAAGCCGGCCATCGCGTCGCCGTCTGCGATCAGCTGGAAGACCCCAAATCCGTAAAGGGAATCGTGAAAAGAGGAGTCACCGAATTGGTCACCCCCGGCATCGCCACCCATGACAAACTGCTCGAAAGCAACACCAACAATTATCTCGCAGGTATCAGCTTCCCCGAGAACTGGCCCTCGTCCGATGCCCCCATCGGCCTCTCCTTCCTGGATATCTCCACAGGCGAGTTCGTCCTCGCCGAAGGCAACACAGAATACGCCGATAAACTGCTCCAGACCTTCCACCCCTCGGAAGTCATCTTCCCGCGAAGCTTCCAGAAACATTTCAAGGAGGTCTTCGGCAGCAGGTTCTTCACCTATACGATGGAAAGCTGGCTCTTCGATACGTCCTTCGCCACCGGGATCCTGCTCAAACATTTCCAAACCCATTCACTGAAAGGATATGGAGTGGAGGAAATGAACGCCGGGATCATCGCCGCCGGCGCCCTTATCCACTACCTCAAGGAGACCGAACACCCGAATCTCCAGCACCTTTCCACCATCCGGCACCTGGACCGCGATGACTTTCTCTGGATGGATAAGTTCACCATCCGCAATCTCGAACTGCTCGGCCCCGCAGGCGGCGAACAGGGCCAAAGCCTTCTCAAAGTCCTCGACAACACCGTCTCCCCCATGGGCGCACGCCTGCTCAAACGCTGGCTCCAGATGCCGCTGAAAGATGCCCCCCGCATCCACGAACGCCTCGATACGGTGGAGTTCTTCATAAAGAACCCCGATCTGCGCAGTGCCCTCACCCAGCATATCCATCAATGCGGGGATATCGAAAGACTCGTCGGCAAGATCCCCATTCGCAGGATCGGCCCCCGCGAGGTCCTCCAGCTGGCCCGCGGCCTGGATCATATTACCCAAATAAAAGACCTGGCAGAAGGCCTCCCCGAAGGCTGGTTCCCCAACTCCGCCCGGCAACTCGATCCCCGCCCCGAAGTAAGCCGGCGCATCCTGGCTACCATTGCCGATAATCCCCCCGCCGTAGCGACAAAGGGCGACACCATCCGCGCCGGCGTCAACGAAGAACTCGACCGCCTCCGCGACATCGCCACCAACGGTAAAGAATACCTTATCAAGCTTCAGCAAAAAGAAGCCGAACGCTCAGGTATCACCTCCCTGAAAATCGGTTTCAACAACGTCTTCGGCTATTACCTCGAGGTCACCAATACCCACAAGGACCGCGTCCCCCCCGAGTGGATGCGCAAACAAACCCTCGCTAACGCAGAGCGGTATATCACCCCCGAACTAAAAGAATACGAAGAGACGATCACCGGCGCCGAAGAAAAGATCCTGACGATCGAAAGCGACCTCTACGAACAGCTGCTCACCTTCCTGCAGACATCTATCGCCCCGATGCAGGCCAACGGCCAACGCCTGGCGGAATTTGATTGCCTGCTTTGCTTTGCAGCCAACGCACTGCAATACAACTATAAAAAGCCTGTCCTCCACGAAGGCCGCGAGATGGACTTAAAGGCCAGCCGCCATCCCGTCATCGAAAGAAGACTCCCCGCCGGCGAAGCCTATATCGCCAACGATGTACTCCTTGACCCGGCCACACAACAGATCATCATCCTCACCGGCCCCAATATGAGCGGTAAGAGTGCCCTGCTCCGCCAAACCGCACTCATCACCCTGATGGCCCATATGGGCAGCTTCGTACCCTGTGACGCCGCCCATATCCCACTCACCGATAAGATCTTTACCCGCGTCGGCGCTTCCGATAATCTTAGCGGCGGAGAATCGACCTTTATGGTGGAAATGAACGAAACGGCAAGCATCATCAACAATATCTCCCCAAAAAGCCTGATCATCCTCGATGAGATCGGCCGAGGTACGAGCACATACGACGGCATCTCCATCGCCTGGAGTATCGCCGAATACCTCCACAATACCGAAGAAACCCCAAAAACACTTTTCGCCACGCATTACCATGAGCTTAACGAATTGGAACTCAAAATGCCCCGCATCCGGAACTACCATATTACAAACAAGGAAGTAGGCAACAAGGTCGTCTTCCTCCGGAAACTTGCCCCGGGCGGCAGCACACACAGCTTCGGTATCCACGTAGCAAGGATGGCCGGCATGCCTCAGTCCCTCCTGCAACGCGCCGAAGAGGTCCTCCGCCAGCTGGAAGACAAACCCGTCGGCGCACCGATCGAAGAATCCTTGAAAAAAGTCAGCATGCCAAAGCTGCAGCTCTCGATCTTCGACACCCATACCGAGACCTTTCACCGCATCCGCAAACTCCTGGAAGACACCGATATCAACCGGCTGACTCCCGTTGAAGCCCTCCTCAAACTCCAGGAAATAAAAAGCACGCTCCACTAAGCAGCAGCCCGCATCGGCCCGCATCTCATCAGCCCGCATCGGCTCGCATCGGCCCACCGGGGTCCGACCCCTTCACCGGCCGCGATCCTTTCCGTCCACAATAAATTTGGCTTTATCCCCTCCTCATTGTTATACATCCCTGAAAATCGCCCGAGTCTTTTCGTTCGCTATTTTCAATCCTCACGATCCTCGTATGATCAGATTTTCGTATCAACTGCATGACTTTCGTCATTGGCTTTCCGATTTCAGCAATCTCCTCAATATACCCGTAAAGGGCGGCCTTTTGGAATTCCCTCCACATCTGGGTGAAGGCGCCATCCACGCAGCCCAACTGCCCATGGGCTTCTCCTACGTCATCATGAACTTTACCCTGAAGGACGATCTCGTTCTCTTCCGCCGGGAATCCACCCCCCAGAGCCTCTGTCTCCTCTTCAGCCCCGCCCCATTCCTCGGCTCCACCTCGGGGACACTGGAAACAGCGTTCCCGAAGAACACCCCCGTAAAACGAATCGGCCTTTTCTTCCCCGCCGAATTCCTCCACCGGCATCTTCGTAAGGACATCCTCGACGATCTCTTCCGCTATACCGATACCCACCCCAACCCATCCGCCAAAGAGCCAACACCCTTCGAATACCGCTCGATCATCGAAGACATTTACTCCATCGATAACAGATCCCTGCTCACCCGCCTCGTCCTCCACAACAGGATCCTGCTGCTGGCCGAGAAATTCCTCAACTCCTTTCTGACAAAGGCAAGCTTCTCCCTGCCCGACGGGAAAGCCTGGATAAAAGGCAAGGAAAAAGACCTCGACGCACTGAAAGGTATCGTCCAGATACTCAGCGACACCCAGCTCAATAAATTCCCCTCTATCGAAACCCTCTCCAAAACAGCGATGATGAGTTCCACCAAACTCAAAACCCGCTTCAAACAGATCTATGGGATGAAGCTCTACGAGTTCTACAACCGCAGCCGCCTGGAGCAAGCCAGGGAAATGCTGAAGACCGGTGACTTCTCCGTAAAACAGGTGGGCATCAACATCGGATTCTCCAACCTCAGCAATTTTGCAAAAGCTTTCAAAAAAGAATTTGGCGTCCTCCCCAAAGAAGTTCTTAAGAATAAATAGCAAACCTTAAGGATCAATAAATAACACCTTTATTGACTCTTGAAAGTTTTGTTAAATAGCCTTTACAGCTATTAAAAGGAGGTTTGTAGCCTGCTCCGGTGCCAATTATATCGTAATTTTGCGGCTTTGCGCAGCTATTTGGTCTTTCCCATCCCCCTATCCCCGCGACTATTGCCATTAAGAGAAAAATATTGGACCGCTGTCCAAAAGTGTAAACGTGTCAAAAACAGGTGAATATGGTAATGTACTCTTTTCAGCTAGAGAATTTTGAGAATTGGCTTGCCGGTCTTGCCGCCCGTCTTAACACCACGGTCAGCAACCGGATACTCATCATTCCCGCTCAGCTTGGCTCTGGAACCATTCAAGCCCACAACATCAATTCGCACCTCTCCTACGCTGTCATGAACTTCAAACTCGATAGCGATCTGGAACTTCATCGCGAAACCGGAGCACCCGGCTTTGTGATCTCGTTCAATCTCGTGGAAGTGCAAAAAGAACTCCTCGTCGGTCATCGTCAGCAGATCGTCAGCGACAAACGTCCGTTCCGCAATGACATCTTCCTTACCGATGCCCGCGACAGCACCTTCATCCGGATAGCCGCCGGCTCCACCGTACGAAGACTGCTCATCTTCTGTTCCCATGAACTGGCGATGCAATACCTGCCGCAGGATATCTTCGCCAAACTGGCGGTACAGGCCCGCGAGAACAGCATCAACGACCATCCTCTTTTTATCAATCTGTCCCATCGGACAATGCTCAAAGAACTGTTCGAACTCAAGGAGAACGATGTCCTGATGCCGATCCGCCGACTCTCGGGGACCATCCACCTCATAGAAAAATTCCTCCACTCCTTCCTTCGCCAGGAACAGGCAGCATTGCCGCGAACGGTGAAAAAGAACGATCTGGAAAGCATGCAACATGTGGAGCAGATCCTCAGCAGCAGACTCGAAGGCTTCCCTTCACTGGAGTCGCTCGCGCAGGAGGTATTTATGAGCACCAGCAAACTGAAGAATCTCTTCAAACAGGTGTACGGCCACACCCTTTATGATTATTATAATAAGAGCCGCCTGCAAAGGGCCAAAGACCTCCTTCTCACCGGCCAGTGCAGTATCAAACAGGCCGGAAGCGAAATAGGCTTCAGCAATCTGAGCCACTTCGCCAAAGCATTCCGTAAAGAGTTTGGGATCCTGCCCAGAGACCTCGTAAAAGGTCGCTGATCAACCCATCAACCGATCCGTTACCGTGATCCGTCACCGCGATCCATCACCCTGGAAGCGAAACAAGCCCGTTTTTGGTCCAATCATCCTAGCCAATCATTCCTCATTCAGGACAAGGGGTAGCAAACGGCGATCCGCCATCTCGGGGGGTCGCCTTTTTGTTCCGCTTGCGCGGGCATCGGATCGCGTGCCTTTCGCACTTACATCAGATCGCGTAACCTTTGATACAGTTCCGTAAAAATCTTGAAATTTTTTTGGTAAACAGCCGCTCTGGCCGCATCAGGCTCATACACAGCCTCCGGCTTCACCAGCGATGCGGCGACATCGAGCGCCGGCACGATCCCCAGCGCATACAACCCGAGCTGTGCAGCCCCGATGGCCGAAGCATCCGCACTACCGGTTACCAATACCTTTTTCTGGAAGATATCGGCAATCAGCTGCAGCCACGCCGGACTGTGAATAAACCCGCCGCTCGCATGGATACGTTCGATCGGCCCGATCGTTTCCTCCAGCGATGCACCGATCTGGCGGAGGGAAAGACTGACGCCCTCCAACACGGCCCGCAGAAAATGCCGCTGCTCATGGATCGATCGGACCCCAAAGAATACACCCTTGGCACGGGCATCCCAGACCGGCGCCCGTTCACCAAGCAGGTAGGGCAGAAAGACAAGCCCCTCGCTGCCCGGGGCAACCTGATCCGCTTCGGCAACCAGCCGCTCCAGTTCATCGGCATCGGCGCCCTTCCGCCCCAGCACCTGGTTCGCATACCACTGGAGGACATTGCCCCCGTTATTGGTGGCGCCGCCGCAGACATAGTATCCATCCGCAAGGACATAACTGAAGATGCGTTCTTTCGCGTCCGTTTCCGGAGCCGTTGTCGTCATCCGGATGGCGCCGCTCGTACCGATCGTCAGCGCCGTATCCCCCCGGCCGATCGCCCCGGTCCCCAGATTCGCCAGACATCCATCGCTGCTGCCGATGACAAAAGGAAGGTCCACCGGTAACCCAAGCGATGCCCACCCGGGCAACAGACCCGCTTCCCAATACGTACAGGGCACCGGCTCGGACAATCTTCCGGCATCGATGCCCACCAACTCAAGCGACTCGGGATTCCATATCTTCCGCCGGATATCGAATAACCCCGTCGCCGAAGCAAGGGAATGATCCACCCGGTATTTGCCGAAAAGCCGCCGCCAGATATATTCCTTGATGGAAATAAATCGCGCCGCCCGCTTGAATAGCGCCGGCTGCTCCTCACGCATCCAAAGTAATTTACACAAGGGAGACATGGCATGGATAGGCGTACCGGTCACGGCATAGATCCGGCTGCCGGTCTCACTGCCCTTCAGGGCACGGGCATAAGATTCGCTCCGCAGATCGGCCCAGGTCATAGCCCTGGTCAGCGGATGCCCGTCGTCATCCACGGCGATCAGGCTGTGCATGGCACAGCTAAAGCCGATCCCCGCCAGCCCCTGTCCTTTCACCCCACGGCCGGCCAGCCCCGCAGCCACCATTTTCGCGACCACCTCTTTCAAGGTCGCCACCACCGCCTCCAACAGGTGATCAGGGTCCAGCTCATGCCGCCCGTCGGCATCTGTATATACAGGATAGGACGCACCGGCACTGGCCAGCACCGCCCCGTTTTCCGAAAAGCACACCGCCTTGGTGTTCGTGGTGCCGATATCAATGCCGATAACAACCCTCATCAGGAAAATATTATATGAGATCCTTTAGCTGCCGGACTACGGCGTCAACTTCTTCTTTCGTATTATGCTTGCAGAACGAGAATCGGACCGTGACCTGGTTGGGGTTATGATTGATCACGCGGATAACATGCGACCCCTGCTCGGCCCCGCTGGTGCAGGCGCTTCCACCCGAAGCGCAGATATGATGAATATCGAGGTTGAAAAGCAACATCTCCGACTTTTCGGTCTTGGGAAAAGAAACGCTAAGCACGGTATACAGGCTCCGCCCCACCGGATCGCCGTTAAAAGCAATCCCCTTTAGCTGTTTCTTCAGCTGCTCCATCATGTACAGCTTCAACCCCTTGATATACGAGCTGTCGGCATCATAGCCGGCCGTCGCGAGCTCCAGGGCCCTGGCAAACCCAACCACCCCATAGACATTCTCCGTCCCCGCCCGCATATTCCGCTCCTGCGAGCCGCCGTGGATATAGGGGTTGATCCGCACATTCTCATTGATATACAAAAGCCCGATCCCTTTTGGCCCATGGAATTTATGCCCCGCCCCGGTGATAAAATGCACCGGCGTGTTCCGCAGGTCAAAAGGGAAATGCCCCACCGTCTGAACCGTATCGGAATGGAAAATGGCGCCGTATAATTTACACAACTCGCCAACCGACTGGATGTCGAGGATATTACCGATCTCATTATTGGCATGCATCAGCGTGACCAGCGTCTTCCCGGTGCTCCCCGCCAGCTTCTGCTCCAGGTCCTCCAGGTCGATATGCCCGTTAGGCAATATGCTGACATAGTCCAGCGAGGCTTCCCCACGCTTGTGCAGATGCTCCACCGTGTGCAGCGTCGCATGATGCTCCAGGGGCGAACTGATGATATGCTCGCACCCAAGGTCCCGGACGGCAGCCGTAATAGCCGTATTCGAACTCTCTGTCCCACCCGACGTGAAGAAGATCTCCGCCGGATGCGCATTCAGGATCTTCGCCACGGACTTCCGGCCGTTCTCGATCGCCAGCCTCGATTCCCTGCCATATGAATAAATGGAAGAAGGATTACCGTATTTTTCGGTGAGATAGGGCATCATGGCCTCCAGCACCTGCGGGTCGAGGGAAGTGGTGGCGGCATTGTCAAAGTAGATTCTGTCCATAGCGGGTGCAAGGTACGCCATTTTCGAATTCACAGCAGCCCCGGCGGGCGGCTCCCCCGCAGGTCCCGGACGAAGGCCCCCTATGGGGCGCTGAACTCCTTGATATCCTGCATAAGCCGGAGCGCGATATTATTCGCCGTCGTCTCAAAGCTGCTTTCCGCATAAATGCGGATGATCGGTTCCGTATTCGAACTGCGGAGATGAACCCAGTCGCTGTCGAACTCGATCTTCAGCCCATCCTCGGTATTGACAGGGTGATTCTTGTACTTCGTTTTGATCTTCTCCAGCACCGCCGGCACATCGATACCCGTCCGAAGCTCGATCTTATTCTTGGAGATGAAATAGTCGGGATACCTGGACCGGAAGGACTTCACACCGCCCTTCGAATGTGCCAGCGCACTCAGGAAAAGCCCGATGCCGATCAGCGCATCCCGGCCATAATGCAGGTCGGGGACGATGATCCCACCATTCCCCTCTCCACCAATCACCGCGTTGACGGCCTTCATCGTATTGACCACATTGACCTCGCCCACCGCCGAGGGAAAATACTCCCCGCCACGGCTGATCGTAACCTCCTTCAGCGCCTTCGTACTGCTCATATTGCTGACGGTATTCCCCGGTCGCTGGCTCAACACATAATCGGCCACCGCCACAAGGGTATATTCCTCACCAAACATGCTCCCGTCCTCGTTGACAAAACAAAGCCGGTCGACATCCGGGTCCGTGGCAATGCCCAGATCGGCCTTTGATTTCTGAACCTTGGCGCTGAGCCCGGCAAGATTCTCCGGCAGCGGTTCCGGGTTATGCGCGAACCTTCCATTGATCTCTTCATTGATCAGGATCACCTCAACTACCCCAAGCGCCTTTAACAGCGGCGGAATGAACAGGGCGCCGGTGGAATTGATCGTGTCGACCACGACCCTGAACTTCTTCTGCCGGATCGCCGCAACATCCACCAGCGGATAATTGACGACGGCATCGATATGCTTTTGCAGCCAGCTGTCCGACTGCAGATACGTTCCCAGTTTATCGACGGAAGCAAAAACAAAATCTTCCTTCTGCGCCTTCTCCAGCACGGCCTTCCCTTCCTCTGCACTGATGAATTCCCCGCTGCTGTTCAGCAGCTTAAGGGCATTCCATTCCTGGGGGTTGTGACTGGCGGTCAGGATGATCCCCCCCGCGGCCTTCTCCCCCGGCACGGCCAGCTCCACGGTAGGCGTCGTGGACAACCCAAGATCCAAAACATCCAACCCTAATCCCAACAACGTATTAACCACGAGCGCGCTGACCATCTCCCCACTGACCCGGCCGTCCCGGCCGATCACGATCTTCTTACCCTTATTGACTCGCAGGATGATACTGCCGTAAGCAGCAGTAAACTTAACAATATCCAACGGAGAGAGATTCTCGCCCGGCTTTCCCCCGATCGTTCCCCTGATTCCGGAGATACTTTTGATCAATGCCACAGAAACTTTGTTTTACAGGTTTGCCCAAAAAAATACCCGGCTGACCGGTCTGCAAAAATAAGGTTTCCGCCAATTTTTTTCGTCATTTCTTATTCTTAAGCAACATATACCTCGCCGCCTCGTACATCGCGTCCGACAAACGCGCCATCTCCTGCTTCACCGGCCCCTGGATCACGGCTGCGGGCGGCGGATCATTATTCACGACGGAAACCATCTCTTCCTTACCCGTTTTCAGTTGACGGCGATAAAAATAATCCCCACGGACCACCCCGATATAAAATTGATCGGGATCGTAGATAAAGGCCAGCTCCTTCCCGCGATAACGCGCCGAATCGAGGATATCCCTTCCCAGCGTAGTATTGCGATATCCCAATCCGCAAAGCCCAGCCAGCGTCGGCAACACATCCACCTGCGAACACTCCCCGCCGATCCGGCGCGGCGCCAGGAGCTTTGGTGCATAGATCAGCAAGGGTACATGCTCGGCCGTCAGCCGCTGATCGGTCCACGCCCGGGGCAACAGCGCACTGGCATCCCCGGGGATCCCATGATCCCCGACAAAAAGAAATATCGTATTGTCAAAATAGCCTTCCTTCGATGCCGCTTCGATAAAACTGCGGTAACCAAAATCGGTGTACCGGAAGGCATTCATTTCTTCGTTGCTCTCAAAACCGTTGCGGTGGAGTTCCTCGGGTGTAACCGTCACCGGCCGAAAGGTTTGCCGGTCCTCGGCCGGGATCGTATACGGCCGGTGATTATCCGACGTCTGGATCACCGCAAAAAAAGGCTCCCGCTCCTTCCGTAACACCTTGTTGGCTTCGAGAAAGAGATTCTTGTCGCTGATCCCCCAGACATCCACTTTCGGCGCACTGTAATCCTGCTGCTCATACAAATGAAGGCCGCCGATATTATCGGTCAGCAATCCACGAATATTCGCCCAGCTGGTGCTGCCGCCCAAAAAATAAAATTTATCATAGCCTGCAAAATCGTTGATGATGCTGTGCTGATCGACGGCTGACGGGTTCCTGCTGGAAGTCGTCGTCGCCGCGGCCACATCCGGGATACCCGTAATAACGGCCCATATCCCCCTGGCCGTCCCATAGCTGGGGGTAAAACAATGATCGAAGAACACTCCCTTTTGACACATCTCGTTAAAAAAAGGCGTCGTGTTCAACGGATTTCCCCACATCGAGCTTTTATAAGCGCTAAAAGACTCGCAGATCACCAGGACCACATTGGGCTTCGAGTGTAGGGCTCCCGCACGTGGGTCCACTTTCCGGTCGAACAGGCCGCCCGGCAGTTCCCCCTTTACCGCCGCGGGCGCCACGCTGTCCCAACCATAATAGGACGCAAGCGCCGGCACCGCCGCTCTCACCTTCGCGGAGTCATAAGCGCTATGCCGGTATCTGAGACTGCTGAAAAAAGACTGGAAGGGATTAAGCGAAAGATTGGCCTGATAGTCGCTCCCAAGCCCAAAGGCGTCACTCCATCGAAGCGGATACTGCCCGATGCGGCCAAAGACCGCCAGCCCAAGCAGCAGAAAGGACACAACATAGATGCCGATACGAACTCTCTTCTCCCGCCGGTTCTTCACCGGGTATTCCTCCCGCCGGCCCGTTCGCTCATATAGCAGCCGCACGATCCGCCGGATCGCCCAGGTGCCCGCCACCAGCAGCAGCAGGATGCGAAAGACGGGGTAAGTCTCCCAAACCATCGTCGTGGAAATACCGGCATCCGCCAGATAATTGAGAACACTGGCATTAAGCCGCTGCGAGAGATAGCTGTAATGTGCAAAGTCCACCGAATAGAAAAAGACAAGCAGAAATGCCGCTAACCCCATCAACCCCAACACCCACCGGCGGCCCGCCCTGCTCTCAAAAAGCCGCGGCCCCGCCACACACCCCGACAGCAAAAGGATCAGCTCCAGGATGCCCACATACCGGAGGTCGAAACGTACCCCAAGAAGAAAAGAAGAAACCACAGCCCCAAACGAATGGCCCTGCCTGCTAAAAGCAAGAAATAAGCCCAGTCGTAACAAGCTCATGATCAATAAAAAAATAATACCCGTTGAAAAAACCAAACGCACCGTTTTTGGAATATTTGGTAAATTTGTCGCCGATCTGTTTATCATGCCTGAATTATATCGAAACGGGCGTAAAATTAGATGAATTTATATTAAACCATGATGTTACTCGACGCGGGCCCTCATCATCTGGTTTTTTTGCATACGATCTTACAGGGCGACTACTGGCTCTTTTCCCGTATAAACCAGGCCTGGTCAGCCCCCTTCCTGGATTTTGGGTTCCTTTTTATGCGGGAGCAGGAATTATGGTATCCATTCTATCTTTTTCTTTTTGTCTTCGCCACCCTGAATTTCCGCAAGAAAGGCTGGCTCTGGTCCGCCTACTTTATCATGACCGTCATCATCAGCGATCTGATCAGCAGCGGCCTCATCAAGAATCACCTGGTCTTTCGCCTTCGCCCCTGCGCCAACCCCGCCTGGGCGGATACCATCCATTTTATCGCCAATTACTGCCCGGCCAGTTCGAGCTTCACCTCTTCCCATGCCTGTAACCACTTTGCCATGGCCGTCTTCCTCTATCACACCTTGAAACATACAAGCCCCTGGTGGCGCCTGGTATTCGTCTGGGCCTTTCTCATTTCCTACGCCCAGGTCTATGTCGGTGTCCATTATCCGCTGGATGTAGTCTGCGGCGCCATCGTGGGCTCACTCATCGGCTGGGGGACAAGCCGCGTATTCAAACTCCAGGCGGGCACTCTCCATTTACCATCCCATAATTCATCTCATGCTTGAGCTGATCATTTTATTGCTTCTGATCTTCCTCAACGGGTTATTCGTTATGGCGGAGATCGCCCTCGTTTCGGCCCGAAAGACCCGGCTCGAGAACCTCGCCGATAACGGTGACGAAAAAGCCCGTTCCGCACTGCGGCTGGCCGAAAAACCCGAGCTGTTCCTTCCCACCGCGCAAATCGGTATTACGCTCATCGCCATCCTCACCGGCTTCTACTCCGGCGAGAAATTCAGCGCCGATCTGCAGCCATATCTGGAAAAGATCCCCTATCTCCGGCACTATGCCGCCAATATCTCCACCGGCGTGATCCTGGTCTGCGTAACCCTGCTGTCCATCTGCTTCGGGGAACTGATCCCCAAACGCATCGGCCTGCTCCGGGCCGAACAGATCGCCCGCCTCGTGGCAAGACCCGTCCGCACCCTGTCCCTCATCACCCACCCCATCGTCTGGCTGCTCAACAAGACCAGCAACCTCTTCTTCAAATTCTTCCAGATCCATCCGAACGAAGACAGCGCCGTCACCGAAGACGAGATAAAAGCCATCATCAACGAAGGAACCGAACAGGGCGCCATCGAAGAAGCGGAACAGGAGATCATCGAACGGGTATTCCACCTCGGCGATCGCAACATCACCTCGCTGATGACCCATCGAAGCGACATCATCTGGTTCGATCTCCAGGAAAATGAAGAGACCATCAAGGGAAAGATCATCCGCGAGCCCCACTCCGTCTATCCCATCTGCGACGGAGAGATCGATAACATCAAGGGCATCGTGTCCATCAAAGACCTCTACGTCACCGACGACAATGTCCCTTTCAAGGATATCATGACCCAGGCACTGTTCGTGCCCGAGAACAATAGCGCCTACATGGTCCTCGAAAAGTTCAAACAATCGAAGATCCACTGCTGCTTCATCGTCGATGAGTACGGCAGCCTGCTCGGACTGATCACCCTCAACGATATTCTGGAAGCCATCATCGGCGATATCGCCCAGCCGGATGTCGCGGATTATGAGATAACCCAACGGCCCGAAGGGGGATATCTCATCGACGCCCAGATCCCCTTCTATGATTTTCTCGCCCATTTCCATAAAGGCGACTGGCTCACCGAAGGCGGCGATGACTTCGACACCCTGGCTGGGTTCATCTTAAGCGAACTGGAACATATACCCGGCACCGGGGAAAAACTGAAATGGCGGGGCTTCACCTTCGAGATCATCGATATGGATTCCGCCCGCATCGACAAGGTGCTGGTAACCCTCTCCGAAGAAATGGAGAAAGAATACAAGGAAGAAGAAGAAGGCTAGAAGTCAAAGGAAGCACTGGCCTCGGGACAATCCAGCCGCGTACTCTTCCGCTGACCACCCACCGTCACATGCATGATACCGATCTGCTGGCTGAAACTGTCGTAAAGCAGCTCGTTCACCACCTCGATGCGCCTCACCGCCGGCACATCGTTCACCTGGAAATAACTCCAGGTCCCGTCATTTTCCTTTTCACTGCCCACAAAATGAAGTACAACGGCCTTCCCGTCGAGCTTTAGCCGCAGATGCTTCTCGACATATTCCGCTACCAGCCTGTCCGCGACAGCCTTGTCCTTCGCGGCGGAGAGATCGACAGGCGTCTTCGACATCTTCTCCAGCGCCGCCTCCAGGTCGTTGGTAAACATTTTACAGCTGACTTCCAATATCTTATCCTTGGGATTATGATTGATCTCCGTGACGCTGATATACAGAGGATGCGGTCCCGCCGCTGTCATGATCACCCCGATAAGGGCTACGCTAAACCATTTAAATAAAGATGCCGCCATTTAAAAAGTAAATTTCAGAAAGACAAAAGTCTGAATAATTTTACAATTTCCCCACCATGTCGGATTTTAAACTCTATTTTGGCATCGGCATCGATCACATCCTCAACCCCGAGGCTCTCGATCATATCCTCTTCGTAGCCGCCCTTTGCCTGCGCTACCTCGCAAAGGACTGGAGAAAAGTGGTCGTCCTCGTCACGGCTTTTACGATCGGTCACTCCGTCACCCTGGCCCTCAGCGCCCTGGGACTGGTGCATATCGCCACCCGCTGGATCGAGTTCCTGATCCCGCTGACCATCGTCGCAACGGCCCTGAACAACCTGGTACAGCGGCAGGACCGGGTAGAACATCCCTCCCGGCTGCCTATCATCTATTTCTTCGCCCTCTTCTTCGGACTGATCCACGGCCTGGCCTTCGCCAGCACCCTCGTCAGTCTCGTAGGAAAAGACGAACTGGTCCTGCCCCTGCTGGCATTCAACCTGGGCATCGAAGCCGCCCAATTGGTCGTGGTTGCCGCAATCCTGGTAATTTCCTTTATTTTCGTGCAGCTCGTCAGGATACGCAGGATATGGTGGGTGAGAGGCGCATCGGCGCTGGTGCTGCTCGCCTCGTTGAAAATGGCTTTTGATCGCTGGCCCTGAACAAAGCTTGTCTATTATCAAAACACATACACACATGAAGAACAAACTGCTTATTTTGTTAGGTATCTGCGTCGCAGGAGCGATCCAGGCGCAGGATATCCATAACAATCCCACCTCCAACCACGGCAACAAGTTCGAAGCGCTGGGAACCATCCTCCCAACGCCGAACGAGTACCGGACGGCCAGCGGAGCACCCGGACCGAAATACTGGCAGCAACGTGCCGACTATGACATCACCTGTTCCCTCGACGAGAACAAACAATGGCTCACCGGCTCGGAGACCATCACCTACTTCAACAACTCCCCCAACGAACTGACCTATCTCTGGATGCAGCTCGACGAGAACGAACACAGCACGAAGAACAACGCCAACTACCAGGACGGCAGCAGCATGCCGAAGATCGTCAGCGACCAGATGCTCGACCGCGTAGCCAACGCCAAAGAGACCAACGACTACGGCGACAACATCGTCAAGATCACCGACGCATTGGGCAAACCCCTCGACCACATGGTCAACAAGACCATGATGCGCATCGAATTGCCGGCAACCTTGAAACCCGGTCAGAAATTCGTCTTCAAGATCAATTGGAACTACCATATCTCCGATCGTATGAAGACCGGCGGCCGCGGCGGTTACGAATACTTCCCCGAAGATGGTAACTACCTCTTCACCATGACCCAGTGGTATCCTCGCTTGTGCGTCTATAGCGACTTCCAGGGTTGGCAGAACAACCAGTTCACCAGCCGGGGGGAATTCGCGCTCACCTTCGGCAATTTCAAAGTGCAGATGACCGTTCCCGCCGATCATATCATCGGTGCCACCGGCGAATGCCAGAACTACCAACAGGTGCTCACACCCGGCCAATTTGCCCGCTGGCAGCAGGCGCAGACGGCAAAAGAACCCGTCGAGATCGTGACCCTCGCCGAAGCAAAGGCCTCCGAGGTCAAAAAGAACAAGGCTACGAAGACCTGGATATTCAAAGCCGAC
Organism: Puia sp.; assembly: GCF_036500295.1. Classification (NCBI taxonomy): domain Bacteria; kingdom Pseudomonadati; phylum Bacteroidota; class Chitinophagia; order Chitinophagales; family Chitinophagaceae; genus Puia; species Puia sp. The sequence continues at coordinate 60,516 of NZ_DASYCH010000042.1, forward strand.
AACGTCCGTGACTTCGCCTGGGGCTCCTCCCGCAAGTTCGTCATGGACGCCATGCCCGCCTATGTGGAAGGAAAGAAGGTCATGTGCATGAGCTACTACGGCAAGGAAGCCTATCCCCTCTATCGCCGCTTCTCCACAAAGGCCGTCGCCCATACCATCAAGACCTATTCCCACTTCACCATTCCCTTCCCCTACCCCGTGGCACAAAGCGTGGAAGCAGCCAATGGGATGGAATACCCGATGATCTGCTTCAACTACGGCCGCTGCGAAAAAGACGGCACCTATAGCGAAGCCACCAAGTACGGGATGCTGGGCGTCGTCATCCATGAAGTAGGCCACAACTTCTTCCCGATGATCATCAACAGCGACGAACGCCAGTGGACATGGATGGACGAAGGCCTCAACTCCTTCGTTGAATACCTCACCGAAGAACGCTGGGATAATCACTTCCCCGTTCGCGGCAAAGGTCCGGGCTGGGCGATCGTTGACTATATGAAGCTTCCGAAGGATCAGCTGGAGCCGATCATGACCAACTCGGAGAACATCGTCAACTTCGGCCCCAACGCCTATTCCAAACCCGCTACCGCCCTCAACATCCTCCGCGAAACCGTCATGGGCCGCGAGCTGTTCGACTACGCCTTCAAGGAATATGCAAGACGCTGGGCCTTTAAGCATCCCACCCCGGCCGATCTCTTCCGGACGATGAACGACGCCAGCGCGGAGAACCTCGACTGGTACTGGCGCGGTTGGTTCTACGGGATCGAACCTGTCGATCTTTCCCTCGACAGCGTCAAACACCTGACCCCCGACTTCAGCCATGTCCCCGAACACACCACGACCACCGTGGTAAAACACATCGACAAGCCCTACCCCGACGGCAAGTTCCCGACGGACATCTCCAAAGTGAGGAACCGCGAAGACAAGAGCATCGTCTTCCCCTCGGACGCGGACACGAGCCTGCACGATTTCTACTACAAATACACCCGCGGACAGATCCCCTACGATACGGCTACCTATACCGTCGAGTCTACCCATATCAATGGACGGGAAGTGAACAGCTTCTCCGACGAACCCCTCGATGATGCCGAGAAGTCCAAACTTCAGTCCAAACAGTTCTATGAACTGCAGTTCAGCAACAAAGGCGGCCTGGTAATGCCCATTATCATCGAATGGACCTATAAAGATGGGACCAGGGAGATCGAACGAATCCCCGCCCAGGTCTGGCGCAAGAACGAAGCCCGTCTTACCAAGCTCTTCGTAAAGGACAAAGAGGTCAGGAGCATCAAGCTCGACCCCAACCGCGAGACCGCCGACATCGACGAAAGCAACAACAGCTGGCCCGTCGTTCAGACGGAAAGCAAGTTCGAGATATTCAAAGCCAAGCAACTCGGACCCCGCGCCATCCCCCAGGCCAACAACCCGATGCAGATGACGGGTAAGGATAAGAAAGCCTTTTAATAAGAACCACCCGAAATAGTAAACCCCGGCCGTCAGCCGGGGTTTTTTCATAATTTCACCCAATGAAGATCTTCCTCTCCCTCCTCTTGATCGCCGGCATCGCTACCCGCAGTTTCGCCGGTACCGTCGACACCATCCTTGTCCACAGCACCGTCATGAACAAGGACATCAAATGCGTCGTCATCAGCCCTGCCGCAAAACCCGCCGCCGGCACTCACTGGCCCGTCGTCTATCTTCTCCACGGCCACAGCGGCAACTATGCCCAATGGATCCAAACCGCCCCGCAACTCGCGCAGGAAGCCACCACCGACGGTATCCTCTTCGTCTGCCCCGATGGCGGCTACGACAGCTGGTACTTCGACAGCCCCATCGATCCTTCGGTCCGCTATGAAACCTTTATCACAAAAGAACTCATCTCCTATATCGACACCCACTACCCCACCCGCGCCGAAAATGCCCACCGCGCCATCACCGGCCTCAGCATGGGCGGTCACGGCGCCCTCTACCTCGCCATCCGCCATCGCGATCTCTTCGGCGCAGCCGGCGCCACCAGCGGCGGCGTCGACTTCACCCCGTTCCCAGGGTCCTGGGGAATAAAAAAAGACCTCGGCGACTACGCCACCCATAAAGACAACTGGGAAAACAACACGGTGATCCACGCCGTCGACGATCTCAGCAACGGTCAGCTAAAGATCATCTTCGACTGCGGCGTCAGCGACTTCTTTCTTCCCGTGAATCGCGCCCTCCATCAAAAATTACTGGATAAAAAGATCGATCACGACTACATCGAACGCCCAGGCGGACACAATCATGATTACTGGAACAACAGCATCGACTACCAGGTCCTGTTCTTTTGGAAATATTTCAACAAAAACTAATACACACTCCCATCCTGCACCTTCACCTTCTTCTTGCCGATCTTCTTCTCAAACTCCAGCACTTCCTTCGGTTTGGCAACCGTCTTGGGGGCCGTGGAGGCCGCCGCCGTTTGCTGGGCCGGATGCTCTAACTTCCCTACCGTATAGGTCTCCGTCCGCGCGACCATACCGGTAGCGGGATCGTAGTATTTCCAGGTGCCGTCCTTGATGGCAGCACCCTCATTCTTCACGACAACGGTCTTATAGTGATCGAGATGATCCACATCCTCGATCTGTAACGTATCATATTCCTTATCGGGGTTAATCGCCCGCCAGCTCTCCTCCCGCAACAACGTGCCGTTCATGCCGAAATACTGGCAAACCCCATCCTTTAGCCCCCATTTATAAAACTCCACCCCGGAGATATCACCCGACAGCGTATACCGCCGCCAAAGCCCCTCTTTCCGGTTGTTCTTATAAATACCCTCTTCCTCATAACCCGGCTCACCCCGAAGCTCATCCACATGGATCACCCATCGGCCCTCTCTTTTATTATCGTTGTCCACGCAATTCAGTGTGTCCCCCTTGGGGCTGATGATAAAGCTCTTCCACTGGGAAAAAGCGCGCGACGCGGTAAGTGTGGTCGCCAGGAGCAGGAAAAATAAGACTCGTATCATCACTATAAAATAACGAAAATCGTTCCAATTTATGATACATTTGTCTATCCAACTGATTGACATGAAACTATACATGTTTTTGTTTTTATTCCTGGCCGGCTCCACCCTCCGGGCCCAGACAAAACCCGCCCGGGGAACCACCGTCCAGCCCTCCTCATCCGTCCCGACTACCATCCCCCAAATAAAGGCCGAACTGGAAAGATCCCCCAATCCCCTCCTCTATACCCGCGACATCCTCAAAAAACAGTTCAAGATCGATACCATCATCGTCAGTCGGACCCGGCACTTCAACGGCATCGCCGACAGCCTGGCCTATAACGGCAAGGAAAAAAAGGTCTACGGCCCCTATGGTCCTGCCGGCAGACGATACCTGGTGCAGTTACTCAGCAAAGCCCCAAACCAGTTCTATCATCTCAACCAGATCTTTATTGACACAGCCATATTCCGCCGCCGCGTCGCCGACTCCCTGGCCGACGCCATCATCGCAAAGATCAGAAACGGCAGCGCAAGTTTCGAGCAGATGGCGCAAACCTACTCCATGGGCGGTGAAACCGCTACAAAAGGTGATCTGGGCTGGATTGCCCGCGGCATGCTCCAACCAACGATCGAACACGAGGTCCTGGTCCATAAAAAAGGGGATGTCTTCAAGATGTGGAGTCCCGCCGGCCTTCATATCATCCGGAAGGCGGATGATCCCAAACAGGACACGGGTTTCGCGCTGATGCTGCAGATATTCTTATAACCAGGCAGCAGGCGGCAAGTCGCGCTTAAAGGAAGTACCGCACCGCCAATTCATATCCCTTCAACCCCAGTCCGGCAATGGTTCCCCTGGCCTTCGCGGAAACATGGGAGATATGCCTGAATTCTTCCCTCGCATGAACATTACTGATATGCACTTCGATCACCGGCGCGGGGATCGCTGCAATAGCATCGCCGATCGCAACCGAAGTATGCGTATAGCCGCCCGGGTTCATGATGATCCCATCCGAAGCAAATCCCGCACGCTGTAGCTCATTGATCAGCTCTCCTTCCACATTGCTTTGGAAATACTCGAATTTCACCTGGGGGAATTGCTGCTGTAACGTCGCGAAATATTGCTCAAAGGTCTCACTGCCATATACCGAAGGCTCGCGAACCCCCAGCAGGTTGAGGTTGGGACCGTTGATGATCGTTATAGTCATACCGGTGGCTTTTGCTTAGTTGTACTGCCGCATCAGCGCGACAAACTCATCAAAGAGATATCGGCTGTCATGCGGGCCGGGCGTCGATTCAGGATGGTACTGAACGGAGAAGGCCGGCCGGTCCTTCAACCGGATGCCTTCGATCGATTCATCATTCAGGTTGACATGCGTCACTTCGATATTCGACGCCTTGCGAACGGCTACAGGGTCAACACCGAAACCATGGTTTTGCGTCGTGATCTCACAGCGACCGGTGATAAGGTTCTTCACCGGATGGTTCAGCCCACGATGCCCATGGTGCATCTTGAAGGTCGGAATATCATTGGCCAGGGCCAGCAGCTGATGCCCAAGGCAGATGCCAAAAAGCGGCTTCTTCTCTTTCAATAGTTCCTTCACCATCGGGATGGCATAGTCCATCGGCGCGGGATCCCCCGGACCATTCGAAAGAAAATAGCCGCTCGGCGAGAATTCCTTCAGCCTCGCCAGCGGCGTCCGGGCAGGAAATACCTTTACATAGGCGCCCCGGTCCACCATACACTGCAGGATATGCTTCTTCACCCCAAAGTCCAGCACCGCGACCCGCAGCGACGAAGCCGGATCACCCACCTCGTATTCCTTTTCCGTGCTGACAACCGAAGCCAGTTCCAGCCCATCCATCGAAGGGGTCTTCTTTAAAACAGCCCGCAGTTCGTCGAGATCGGTCGTCTCCGAAGAAATGACACAATTCATCGCTCCCTTGACCCGGACATGGGACACCAGGCTCCGGGTGTCGACACCCTCGATACAGACGATATTGCTGGCCTTCAGATATTCATCCAGCGAACCCTTGGCCTGCATCCGCGAAAACTGCTCCTCCAGGTTACGGCCGATAAGCCCCCGGATCTTGACGCCGCCCGACTCCACATCGCTCTCCTTGACCCCATAATTACCGATATGAACGCTGTTCATGATCAACACCTGACCATAATAACTGGGATCTGTAAACACCTCCTGGTAGCCCGTCATGCCCGTATTGAAGCAAATCTCACCGGAAGTGGTGCCTTTCTTACCAAAAGCCTGGCCATGATGAACAGTGCCGTCCTCAAGCAGGAGAACAGCCGGGATGTGTGTGGAAGTATGGGACATGTGGAACGAAAAATTTGGATAGTACGAAAATGAAAATTGTGCAAAACTACTTAAAAAAAAGACCCGGCAGATGCCGGGTCGGTAATTTTTATCCAGAAGCCCTGTGTATTACTATTATTCAGCGCCCTTGTCTTCTTTCTTGGATTCCTTGGCCTCGGCGGCGGGAGTAGCCTTTTTCCGGCTGCCACCTGCACGGCGGGTCTTCTTGCCTGCGGCATCCTTAACCTCACCCTTGCCTTTACCATAAACCTCGTTGAAATCGACCAGCTCGATCAGGGCCGTTTCGGCGTTGTCACCGACACGGGTACCCAATTTAATGATCCGGGTATAACCGCCGGGACGACCGGCTATCTTCGTGGCGATCTCGCCAAACAGCGTGGTAACCGCTTCCTTGTCCTGCAAGTAACTGAATACGACGCGACGCTGGTGAGTAGTATTGTCCTTTGCCTTGGTGATCAGCGGCTCAACATAGGTCCGCAGGGACTTTGCCTTGGCGAGGGTAGTAACGATCCGCTTGTGCGCGATCAGCTGAATGGCCAGATTGCTAAGCAACGCTTTCCGATGCGAAGCTGTACGGCCCAGATTGTTGATTTTGTCTCCGTGACGCATGACTGTTTGATTTAAACCTTACACCGTGTCAGGAATTGTAAGGCTGTATAAAAAAAGAGACCGGCCCCGCATTGCGGAGGCCGGTCGTGAAATTTGTTACTCGTCGTCTACTTTGAGTTTCGTGAGGTCCATACCGAAGTGCAGACCGCGTTCCCCAAGCACCTGCTCGATCTCAGCCAGAGACTTCTGACCGAAATTGCGGAATTTCATCAGGTCTTCCTGCTCATAGGTCACCAACTCGCTAAGGCTGTTGATCTTGGCGGCTTTCAGACAGTTGAAGGCGCGAACCGAAAGATCCAGGTCTTCCAGCGGCGTCTTCAGGATCTTCCGCAGCTGAAGCGTCTGCTCATCCACCAGGTCTTCTTTCTTCTCTTCCTTATTGTCAAAGGTGATGTTCTCGTCGGTGATGATCATCAGATGCTGTATCAGGATACGCGAAGCCTGCTTGACAGCTTCTTCCGGATGAATGGTCCCGTCCGTGGAAACTTCCATGATCAGCTTTTCAAAGTCGGTGCGCTGCTCCACACGGGTATTCTCGATGGAATACTTCACGTTCTTGATGGGAGTGAATATAGCATCGGTCGGAATAAAACCGAACGGCGCGTCTTTGGGCTTATTGTCTTCGGCCGGAACATAACCACGGCCCTTGCCGATGGTGATCTCAATGTCCAACTTCGCAGAAGAATCCAGGGTACAAATGAGCAGCCCGGGGTTCATAACCTCGAACGAAGGAGTAGCTTCTCCCAGCGTTCCGGCAGTGAATTCCGTCCTGTTCTTCAGGCTCAGCGTGATCTTTTCCTGTGCCACTTCATGATCAACCTTCTTCTTGAAACGAACCTGCTTCAGATTCAGGATGATTTCCACCACATCTTCCGTCACGCCTTTCAGGGTAGCGAACTCGTGATCGGCACCTTCTATCTTGACCCCAATGATCGCATATCCTTCCAAAGAGCTGAGCAACACCCGGCGAAGGGCATTCCCGATGGTGACACCATAACCCGGCTCTAAAGGGCGGAATTCGAATTGAGCTTCAAAATCAGTCGCCTTTTGAAGAATGATCTTGTCTGGTTTCTGGAAATTTAAAATGGCCATATTTAAATTTACGATTTAACGGTTACTAACAACTCTTACTTACTGTACAACTCAACAATCAACTGCTCCTTGATGTTCTCAGGCACGCTCTCCCGCTCGGGATAAGCGATAAAAGTTCCCTTGAACTCGGCTTCGGTCCAATCCAGCCAGTTGATCTTGGCATTCTTGCCGCGGATCTGGCTGGTGATACCCGTATTCCCCCGGGCGCTTTCCTTCAGTGAAATGACATCACCGGGACGCAGCTGGAAAGAGGGAACATTGACGACCTCACCATTCACCGTGACATGCTTGTGAGCCACCAGCTGACGGGCAGCAGGACGCGAAGGCGCTACGCCAAGACGATAAATAGTATTGTCAAGCCGGCTTTCCAGCAGCTTGATCAGGTTCTCACCGGTTACCCCCTTGCGGCGGTTGGCCTCATCAAAAGTCTTACGGAACTGGCGCTCGAGTACCCCATAGGTGTACTTGGCCTTTTGCTTTTCCTTCAGCTGCAGGGCATACTCGCCCGGAGCCTTACGCTTCTTCGTCCCGCCATGCTGGCCGGGAGGATTGCTGTTCTTCGTCAGATACTTGCCATTGCCTAAGATCGGCTCACCGAAAATCCGGGAAATTCTCGTTTTCGGTCCTGTGTAACGTGCCATACTTTTCTTTGTTAGATTTTTGAGTTACCCGGGCAAGATTATTCAAAAATCTTAAAATTGAATCTTACCCGGCTTTTATAAATACGATCGCTCCGTAGGAGCGATCGCTGATAATTATACTATACACGACGTTTCTTGGGCGGACGGCAGCCATTGTGCGGCAGCGGCGTCACATCCTTGATCATCACCACCTCGATCCCGTTGTTCGAAAGAGCGCGAATGGCACTCTCCCTGCCCGAACCGGGACCCTTTACATAAACATCCACCTTCTTCAGACCCGCGTCAACCGCAGTCTTGGCTGCATCCGAAGAGGCCATCTGGGCCGCATAAGGCGTGTTCTTCTTGGAACCCTTAAAACCCATTTTCCCGGCACTGCTCCAGGAAATAACCTGCCCATTCTTGTTGGTAAGGCTGATGATAATGTTGTTGAAACTGGCGGTGACATGCGCATCACCATAAACGTCGACCTTGACGATCCTTTTCTTAGCAGCGGCTTTTGCGCTGTTTGCTTGTGCTTTTGCCATACGGTTACCTTAGGTAATCTTTTGTTTAGCGTCTCCGGGTTCTGGCCAAGGTACCCTCCGACGCTAATCCGTCTTTGATGGGCCTTCGGCCAGCGGACCCGTGGTCCGCTTTGCTCTTCCGCCCGGATCAACCGGCCGGTTTCGCCTGTTTTAAAATACTTCCCGCTCTCGCGGCCGGATCAACCCTCCGCCTGCACCCCGGTATCTGGCGTCGATCCACATTCAACAGTGCATATCGACAACAAAAGCCGGCCCTGCCCCAAAGCGATGCCCATCGGCAGCTGCCAGCTCATGTGGTTCAACTATTTCTTGGCTACCTTCTTCTTGCCGGCAACCGTCTTACGCTTACCTTTCCTCGTACGGCTGTTGGTGCGCGTACGCTGACCACGAACAGGCAGACCCTTACGATGACGCAGCCCCCGGTAGCAGGCGATATCCAGCAAACGCTTGATATTCATCTGCACCTCTGAGCGAAGCGCACCTTCCACCTTGAACTCATTCGTAATGATATTACGGATAGCGTTCAGTTCTTCATCATTCCACTGATGCACTTTCTTGTCAAAACCGATCTCGGCCTTGGTCAGGATATACTGAGCAGTCGAACGGCCAATACCGAAAATATAGGTAAGCCCAATCTCCCCTCTTTTATTTTTTGGTAAGTCTACACCGGCAATACGAGCCATATTCTAAAATTGAATTTTTTGTTTAATTAACCCTGGCGCTGCTTGAAGCGGGGATTCTTCTTGTTGATAACATACAGCTTACCCTTCCTTCTCACGATCTTACAATCGGCGCTGCGCTTTTTAATGGATGCACGAACTTTCATGACAATTGTTATTTGTATCTGAATATAATTCTACCTCTTGTTAGATCGTAAGGGCTCATCTCAACCCCCACCTTATCCCCCGGCAAAATCCGTATGTAGTTCATTCTCATTTTACCCGAGATGGTGGCCAGGATCTCGTGCCCGTTTTCCAGCTTCACCTTGAACATAGCATTGGATAGGGCTTCCAGAATGATACCATCTTGTTTAATGAGTGCTTGTTTCGCCATACAGTTTTTGGGAGCGCAAAGATAGGAATAATATTCGATTACGTCAAAAAATCCCGGGAAAATATGATTTTTTGCCGCAACATTAGCTCAATTCACCTCTTGGACATATTCAGACCCGCATCCTAATGCTCCTGAACCGCCCGCGTAAGGTCGATCTTCGTCATTTGGTGGAAATGGTTCTGCAACCCATGGACGCTCAACGGCCGCGTGATATGCCGCCGGTCTTCCCGATACCACATCTCAAAATCGGAAAAATTCCCGTTTCCGGACAAGATCCGAAACGGGCCCTTCAGATACTTGATCTTGCCATCCGCCTGCACCTGCTTCTCAAATCCGAATTTCAACAACTGGTCTTCATTTAACATAATGGGATACAAGTCATTAGGCGAATACCAAAAGTCCTGGCCATCACCCGTCCGAACCTGTATCTTCCTTTCCGCACCATCCAGATCGATCACTTCCCCTTCCGTCTTCTGGCCATCAAATTCGACCAATACCAGGTCGCCCATTCGTAATTCGTGAAACTGAATCATATGACATCGTTTTATGTTGTTATGATCCAATTTACGGATTTTCAAAACACAACCCAACTAATCCAGTTTCAACCCATCCAGCTTTTTATCGATAAAGACCACATCCTCCGCCGTCAGCCCCACCTCCATCGCCTTCGCATTCTGCACCGCCTGCCGGGCATCCCTCGCCCCTACCAGCGCAATCGTGATCCCCGGCCGCTGGATCGTCCACCGGATGACCAGCTGCGCCAGGGTAGCGCCCTTCGCCTCCGCCATCGGCCGCAATTCATCCAAAAACCCATTGATCCGGTTCAGGTTCTCCCCCTGGTAATACTTACTGTCCCCCCGGTTATCCCCCTCGCCAAACCGATGCCCCGGCCGGATCTTGCCCGATAAAAGCCCCCGCTGCAACGGACTGTAGGCAAGGATCGCCTTCTTATGCCCGATACAATACGGAACCAGCTGCTCTTCGATATCCCGCCGCACCATACTGTACGGGACCTGGTCCGAAGCCAGCCGGATCGTCCTCTCCGCCTCCTTCAGCTGCGCCGTATCATAATTCGACACCCCCGCGGCCCGGATCTTACCCGCCTTCTGCAACTGCGCCAACGCCTCCATCGTCTCCGCGATCGGCGTAGTGACATCCGGCCAGTGCTGCTGGTAGAGATCAATATAATCCGTTTTCAACCGCCGCAAACTGTCCTCGCATTCTTTTATAATACTCTCCTTCCCACCATACTTGTAAATATCCAGCGGTCTGCCCTCATTATCCTTGCTCTTAAAGCCAAAATCCCCCTTCGCCAGGTCCCAGCGCATCCCGAACTTGGTCATGATCTGCACCTTGTCCCGCGGAATACCCTGCAACGCCTCACCGACGATCTCCTCACTAAGCCCCTGCCCATACACCGCAGCCGTATCGATCGACGTAACCCCTTCCTCATAGGAAGCCCTGATAGCCGCCACCGCATCCGACCGCTCACTGCCACCCCACATCCAGCCGCCGATCGCCCAGGCGCCAAACGTGATCACCGAAGCCGAAAGTCCCGATTCCCCCAGTTGTCTGTATTCCATATGTTCAATTTCCCGCAAAACTATAGCACCCGCCCCCAAACGCAGGTCAATAATTTTATTCTCAGTAAAAGCTCAGATTTTTCTTATCGGCCATATACCTTCTTCCCTCCCGCATACGTCGCCACCACCCCGGTGGACAACACCTCTCCCTGCCCCACCGTCATCAGATCCTTATCCAGGATGACCAGGTCCGCCGTTTTCCCCGGCTCCAGACTCCCGATCTCCTTCTCCAGACAATCCGCCTTCGCCGCCCAGATCGTCATCCCCCGGATCGTCTCCTCCCGGGTCAACGCATTCTCCATCTGGAACCCGCCCGCCGGATAACCCTTCGCATCCACCCGGAACACCGCCGCCAGGAAAGTCTTGAACGGGCTGATGTCCTCCACGGGGAAATCCGTGCCCAGCGGCAGCCAGCCATTCTGCTGCAACAGTCGCTTAAAAGCATACGCTCCCTTCATCCGTACCGGCCCCAACCGCTCCACCGCCCAATACATATCGCTGGTGGCATGCGTAGGCTGCACCGAAGGGATAACCGAAGTCTTGCCGAAAAGATCGAAATCGGCATCGTTGATCACCTGCGCATGCTCCACGCGCCAGCGCTTGTCGTTCTTTTCTTTCAGGTACTTGTTATACACCGTTAGGATCATCCGGTTGCCGGAATCCCCGATGGCATGCGTACAAAGCTGCCAGTCCGTGCCGGTCAGCCGGGCCGCCAGCGAATCGAAATGCGCCGGACTGCTCAGCAAAAATCCCTGCCAGCCCGGCCGGTCATCATAAGGCTGCAACAGACAGGCGCCCCGGCTGCCGAGTGCGCCGTCAGCATAGGCCTTCACCCCTTTCACATACAGCAGAGATGTCTTATACGGTCCCTTCGGCAGATAGTAGTCCAAAACTTCCTTATTGTCCCGCAACATAACAAAGACCCGCATCTTCAGCACACCCGCCTTTTGCAGCGAATCCAATCCCTCGACCTCCCTGCGGCCCAGCCCGGGATCCGTCACCGTCGTCAACCCCTGCGCAAAACAATGCTGCTGGCCCGAATCGATCCGCTGCTGAAACTCGGCGGCCGTCATCATCGGCATCGCCCGACGGATCAATCCCTGCGCATTGTCGATCAGGATCCCCGTCAGCTTTCCCTTTTTCGTCTCGACCGTACCACCCACCAGGATCTGACCGGGATGGATACCCGCCAGCTCCAGCGCCTTCGCATTGGCGATAAGCGCATGCCCATCCACCCGCTCCAACACCACCGGGGTCGACGGGAATAGCTGATTCAATAAAGTATTCTCAGGAAATGCCTTGCCGGGGAACTTGTTCTGATCCCATCCCCTGCCCTGTATCCAGGCCAGACCCGGATGCGCATCCGCAAATTGCTTCACCCGCTGCACCACCTCCTCGAAACTCGTACTGCCAAACAAAGCGGCCGTAAAAAGCGAATTGCCGTACTCCACAAAATGTCCGTGCGCATCGATAAACCCCGGATACACGGCCTTGCCACCCAGGTCGACCGTCTCGGCAGCGGTATAATTATTCTGAATATCCGCATCGGAACCCACCGCCAGTATTTTTCCGTCCTTTACCGCAAGCGCCTCAGCCCGGGTAAAGGCACTGTCGACGGTATATATTTTTCCATGGACAAGAACCAGATCGGCCTGCCCCTTCGAGTGACAGGAATACAAAGCCACGGCCGCAAGTACAAACGCCAGGCTCGATGAAGAGAATTTCATATTGCAGTTGTATTTCCCCCGAATATACAGAATCACCCCCAAGCCGCCCAACTAACAACGGGCATGCCCCTTCCCTATTCCGCCCAACTCATGGTATAACCGGGATTCTCGATCTCCAACGCCTCTATCGTCAGGGACAACGGATGGAAAGTATCAACCATCACCGCCAGTTCCTTCGTTTCTTTCGCCCCGATACTTCGCTGGACCGCCCCCGGGTGCGGCCCGTGCGGAATGCCGCCAGGATGCAGTGTGATCATCCCCCGGGTCACATTCTTCCGGCTCATAAAATCACCATCCACATAATAAAGCACCTCATCACTGTCGATATTGCTGTGATTATACGGCGCCGGGATCGCCAATGGATGGTAATCGAACAACCGCGGACAGAACGAACAAACGACAAAATTATGTCCCTCGAAGGTCTGGTGCACCGGCGGCGGCTGATGAACCCGGCCCGTTATCGGTTCGAAGTCATGGATACTGAATGCAAACGGATAACAACAACCGTCCCACCCGATCACATCGAAGGGATGATGCCCGTAATGGATCCCGTACATCCGCCCTTTCTTCTTCGTCCGGATCAGGAAATCGCCCTTCTCATCCCGCGTGACAAGCGACTGCGGACCCCGGATATCCCGCTCGCAGTATGGCGAATGTTCCAGCAACTGCCCATAAGGACTCAGGTATTTTTTGGGATAACGGATCGGACTAAAGGACTCGACGATAAAAAGCCGGTTCTCCGCGGTGTCAAACCGCAACTGATAGATCGTCCCTCTCGGTACGACAAGATAATCCCCATAGCCGAAACTAAGTTCCCCATACATCGTTCTCAACACGCCGCTGCCTTCGTGGATAAAGATCAGTTCATCGGCATCCGCATTCTTATAAAAATAATCCTCCATACTGCGGCCCGGCGCCGCCAGCACGAGATGACAGTCGTTATTCACCAGCACCGGCTTCCGGCTTTGCAGGTAATCAGCCTCCAGCCTTACCCCAAACCCTTCAAAGCTGCGATGCTTCAGCATCTTTTCCTCCGCAATCCTCGGCATGACATCATAAGGCTCGTCGGTGGCGATGATCTCCGTCGGTGGATGAACGTGATACAACAACGAATAATCATTGGAAAAGCCTTCCGTCGAAAATAATTGCTCGGAATACAACGAACCGTTGGACTGACGGAATTGCGTGTGACGTTTGTGGGGAATCGTCCCCAAAGAGTGATAATGCGGCATAAACAAATCGTTGGTTAAAATTACTAAATCCTCCCTGTTATGGACCGATTCCCCCTACCTTTATCAAAAAATACTTATCGCGGTGTCCACGCCATCTCTTCGATCCCTGTTCTTATTGCTGGCCTTTTCCGCAACCGCTTGTCACCACCGGCCAAAAACCATTAGCTTCTATTACTGGCGCACCACCTTCGCCCTCGACTCAACCGAACAAAAAGCCCTCCGCGATAACTCCGTTCAATCACTTTATATCCGCTATTTCGACGTAGACTGGCCGGCAAACGACACCCTGCCCTCACCTGTCACGCCGATCCACTTCGATAGTATCCCAACCGGTTACACGATCGTTCCGGTCGTTTTCTTCCGCAACCGCGTTTTCCAACAGATCACTCCCGACGGCATACCCGCGCTTGTCGATAAAGTATGGGCGCTCGTCCGCCGGATCAACGCTTCCGCACAACTGCACCCGCAGGAGATCCAGTTCGATTGCGACTGGACGGACAAAACAAAAGACCGGTACTTCACCTTCCTTCGCCGGTATAAACAAACCACAGGCCTGACCCTGTCCGCTACCATCCGCCTTCATCAGGTGAAATACCCCGACCGGACCGGTATCCCCCCGGTCGACCACGGAACCCTGATGTTCTACAATATGGGCAACATCGACGCGGGTCCCGGCAGTTCCATCTACGACCGGACGATAGCCCACCGCTACACCCCCTCCCTTCGCTCCTACCCGCTGACCCTCGACCTGGCCCTGCCGGTTTTTTCCTGGGCATTACTGATAAGAAATGGTAAAGTGGTCCAGCTGCTGGATAAAATGAACGAGCCCATGTTTGACAAGGATACCAACTTTGCCTGCCCTTCCCCAAATCGGTATCTCTGCTTCCACGCCTGCTTCAAAAAAGGATACTATTTCCAACAGAACGACGATATAAAGATCGAATCCGTTTCCTCGGACAACCTCCGCGAGATCGTCACCGAGGTCAACCGTCACACCAACCATCGTATCCGCAATCTCATTTTCTTCGACCTGGACCGCCAAAATCTCCTGCAATATGACAAACACCTTTTTAAAAAGATCCGGGATCATACTGACTAGCGTTTGCACCATCGCCACAAGCATCGTGCTGGCATGCGCCGGTGACTGGGGACCGGAATACGGAACCTCCAGCTTCACCCCCGAAACCTTCGTCGACAGCGCCTACAGCCCCTTCTTCTATTCCGCGCAGTTCTACTACGGCATCGGCCACGATGAAAGCCATCTCACCCGGTGGAAATATGCCAATATCGGCGACTGGGGAGAATGGTTCGGCAAGACGCTTCCTTACCAAACGCTGGACCACCTGCTCAACACCGCGGACGCCTCCACCCTCGACAGCGCAATAGCGTGGCTCCAGGCCAAACCGGACTACCGCCCCGCCTGCCTCTCTGGCATGAATTCAAACCCCAAAATCATCGCCTTCATCCACTATCTCCGTCTCGCCAAAAAATGCGAGGCCTTCGCCCTCACCCCCATCACCCCTTCCTGGGAACAGGACAGCACAAAGCCCAAACCGCATTTCGAAGCAAAGTCGCTCGACAACCAACTCCAGGAGGCCCTCAACAAAACCACCGACCCCTTTCTCCAGGAACGCTACTGGTTCCAGCTGGTCCGCAGCCACTTCTTTAACAGCAGCCCGGAAACCGCGATCCACCTCTTCGACAGCTACAACTCAAAGTTCCCCCATAACGATATCTGGTACCGCAGTCTCGCCTACGCCGCCGGCGCTTATTACAAACAAAAACAATTCAGCAAGGCCAATTATTATTACAGCCGCGTCTTCGACAGCTGCGACGAATTGAAGACCGTAGCCCACTATAGCTTCCATCCACAGGAAGAAGCCGACTGGCAGGGCACCCTTGCCCTCTGCCGGTCCGCCGAAGAAAAAGCAACCCTCTGGCAAATGCTCGGCATCTTCTATTCCGATCCGCAAAGAGCGATAACCCGCATCTACCAACTCGACCCACGCTCGGAAAAACTCGACCTCCTCCTGGCGCGCGCGGTCAACATCCGGGAACAACAAAGTCTGGCTGACCGGCAAGAAGCGCTCCCCGTACAACAAACCCCATCCCCCGCCGGCGACTCGCTGCTTACCCTCGTTACCCACATTGCCGCGGCCGGCAATAGCGCCAAACCCTGGATCTGGCACCTCGCCGCAGGCTATCTGAACACCCTCGAACACCACTACCCCGCCGCTATAGCCAATTACAAAAAGGCAGAACCCCTCGTCCCTCACGACCGCCTTCCCCAGGCCCAGTTCCGCCTGGTACGGCTGATCACAACCCTCTCCGCCGCCCCCGCCATCGACAATTCCCTGGAACAAAAGCTGCTCCCGGAGATCGAATGGCTCGAAAGCATTCAAAACGACAACAGCTTCCGGAGTAACTACGCCTTCGACTGGCTGAAAAAGACAATGGCCGCCAAATATCTTCTCAAAGGCGACAGGGTCAGATCGGAATGTTTCGTCACCGCCCCCGTCTTCTATACCGACAACAAAAACGTCGAAGCCCTAAAAGCCTTTCTCGGCAGACCGGACAAGACCCGCTACGACCAGCTCTGCGCCCATCTCTGCAGCAATCAGCTGGTCGATCTCTTCGAGTACCAGGCTGTCATCCGCTGCCTCAACGACAATCCCGATGAGGCGATCGCCGCCATCAAAGAAGCGCCCTCCGCCGCAACCACGATCCTCCCCGGCAACCCGTTCAACGCCCGGATCATCGACTGCCACGACTGCGACCATGCGGCCGCCCAGAAGATCAAATACAGCAAACTCTCCCTGCTTGAAAAATTGAGCGAACTAAAAAACAAGCTCTCCTCCGCCACCGACGTCTATACCAACGCCATCCTCATGGGAAACGCCCAGTACAATATCACCCACTACGGCAACGCCCGCGTCTTTTATGAAGGCAAGGTCCTCGGCTCGGATCACTCCATGCCCGAGTCCATCGATCCGGTCTTCCGCGACTCGCTGATGAGCATGACCACCGCGATAAAGTATTATACCATCGCCCTTGGAGCCGCAAAGACCGACGAACAGCGGGCAAAATGCCAATACCTCCTCGCAAAATGCCAGCGCAACGACTGGTACAACAGGAACATCTTTTCAAAGAACATTTATGATTACAACGGACCCAACTTCGTCGCCTGGGATGGCTTCAAAGGCCTGAAGCAATACCCCAACACCCAATACTATAAGGAAGTGATAAAAGAATGCGGCTATTTCCGTAGTTATATCCAAAAAAACAAATAACATGCTGCGCATCGGCCTCATCTCCGACACACACCATTTCCTCGATGAGAAGATCTTCACCCATTTCGCATCCTGCGATGAGATCTGGCATGCCGGAGATTTCGGGACGATCGATCTCGCAAAAAGGCTAAGCGATTTTAAACCGCTGAAAGGGGTGTACGGGAACATTGATGGCTCGGATATCCGGAGCGTCTACCCGGAGAACCTGCGATGGCAGGCAGAAGGGATCACCGTGTTCATGACCCATATCGGCGGCTATCCGCCCCGCTATAATCCAAGGGTCAAAAAGATACTCGAAGCCGACCCGCCCCGGCTGTTCATCGACGGGCACTCCCATATTTTAAAGGTGATGTTTGACGAAAAGCTCCAGTGCCTCCACATGAACCCCGGCGCCGCCGGCCGCCAGGGCTGGCATACCGTTCGCACGGTCATCCGCTTCGTCATCGACGGCGATAATATGAAAGATTGTGAGGTCATCGAACTCGGACCCCGCGGCTAGGTCAATAACACCGCCTCAAAGCCACTCCAGCAACTTGCTCCTCAGCTCATTCGGCTTAAACGGCTTGCTCACAAAATCATTCATCCCACACGCCATGATCTCATTGATGATCTCATTCTTCGGCGAGGCCGTTATCGCAAGGATCGGGATATCCTTGAAATGCTTGCGGATCTTCCGGGTACACGCAAACCCATCCAGCACCGGCATCTGCACGTCCATTAAGATAAGGTCATATTTCCGCCGGGAAACAAATTCAAGCGCCTGGCGTCCGTCAACAACGATCTCAAGCTGAGCCCCCCAGCCCGTGATAAATCGCCGCGCAATATTCGCATTGAAGACATTGTCCTCCGCCAGCAGGATCGTCTTGTTCATAAAGGCGTCATTGCTCTTGTTCATCACCTTCGGCAAAGCCGCAACCGTATCGGAATGATGGCCCAACTGCAAGGCCAGCGTGAAATTGAAATTGGAACCCTTCCCCGGAACGCTGGATAGGAGTATCTGACTGCCCATCAGTTCCACCAGCCGGGTCGAAATCGAAAGCCCCAAACCCGTACCGCCATACAACCGCGTCGTATTGCTGTCCGCCTGGGTAAACTGTTCGAAGATCTTTTCCTGCTTATCTTCAGGAATGCCGATACCCGAGTCGACCACCGAAAAACGGGTGATAAAACTCGTGCCGGCGTTCTCCACCAACTCGACCTTCAGTTTCACAGAGCCCTCTTTGGTGAATTTGATGGCATTGCTGATCAGGTTGTTCAATACCTGCGACAGCCTGAAATTATCCCCTTTGACATAGAACGGCATCCGCTCATCATACTCGACGTCAAAAACGATATTCTTTTCCCGCGCCGTATAGCTAAAGGACTGGTAAAGACTCTGCGTCAGCTCTCGCAGGTTGAAGTCTATCGCCGACAGCTCGATCTTCCCGGAATCCAGTTTGGTAAAGTCAAGGATGTCGTTGATGATATGCAGGAGGCTCTCACCCGAGAACTGCAGGGTGCGCAGGTCTTCCTGCTGGTCCTCCCGCGGCTGGCTCTGCAAGAGCAGATGCGTGATGCCGATCACCGCATTCAACGGGGTCCGCAATTCATGACTCATCACGCTCAAAAACTGCGATTTCGCCTTTGCCGCCTGTTCGGCCTTTTCCTTCATCTGCACCAGTTCCTGCTCACGCTGCCGCCGGCTGGAAATATCCCGGATAAACGCACTGTAGTAGGATTCCTGCTCGTCAACGATCGCCGTTACGGTCAGTTCGATGGGAAATTCTTCCTGGTTCTTGCGCACCGCCGTCAGCTCGTGGCGCTGATTCAGCATCGGCGTCACATTCTGATGCTGCAAACCCGGGAATCCGCTCCATTGTTCCTGATCATACGACAACGGAAGGATCGTCTCCAGCAGCGTGCGCCCTTTTACTTCATTCTCCGTATAGCCGAAGATCTCCACCGCCGCCTGGTTCCAGTGAATGATATGACCATAACCCCCTGTGATAACGATCGCATCCAGCGCCGAGGAGATCACGCCGCTCAGCATGACCTCATTCTTACGCAGCAAACGCTGCGTGCGCTCGTTCTCCCTGATCTTCTGGTCCAGCGCGATGTTCAACTGCTCCGACTCGGCCAGTTTTTCCAGGAAGATCTGTTCGATCTGCGCCTGGGTAAAGATGCCAAGGTGCTCACGGTCCACGATCTCCTTCGGAACCATCGTGATCATATAGGGGAAAAACTCCAGTTCCTTGTATTTGTTGGAAAAGGAGTCATAGCTTTTCTCGAAGATCTTTCCCGCCAGCGCTTCACCATAGTTGCTGCCGATGAATTTGAAAACGTCAAAACTCAGGAACTGCAATTTCCGAAACGCTTCGGGATCCCGTCGCTGGGTATCCAGCACGGCCAGATCGGCCATCTTCCGCTCGAAATAGCCGTCGCCGGCCTTGCCGAACTTGTCTTTTACCGCCGCTAGAAAAGGCTGCAGGAAATGGATCGCAAGCGTATTCTTCTGCTCCGTCTCGGAGACGAAAAGGATATTGAAAATGGACCCGTCCTCCAAAAGAACGGGAAACCGTTGCCGCACCCGCTCCCGTAATGATTTCCGGGTATTCCGCTCCTGCTCGAACGAAGCGAGATATTTCTCGAACAGCAAATAGGTGTGAAAAACTTCTTCGTCGCCCTTGGTGGCCGCCTTATTCCCAAGCTGGATCAGCTGTTCCGCATCGGCGGGAACGGTGATACTGCTGATGAGAAATTCAAACAGCGCCTTGTACAGGGCGGATTCCTTATCCGATCTTCGGGAAGCGGCCGGCTTGCCCCTCCCCTTCAGTAATTGTTTTAGCATGAGAACGCCTTAAGCAACGATAGATCCCCGGAAGCCCCGCTCCTCATTGTCCCTTCCGTCCGGGATTAGCAAACGAACGAAATAGGGTTATGCGCCTTTACTGGCCTTATAGATGGACCAGAATCCGAGCCCGGACAATGCCCAGGTAACGATCAGGGCAGCGAACCAGGCGATCGAACCGCTCATCTGACCCAGCAAGGTCTTGAAGATGTTGATGCCGTAGTAGTGCTCGATCTGCATGTGCAGGTGACCCACCGCCATGACAAGAAACCCCCAGGCCATATAGGTCATCCCCTTGCCGAACTTCCCGCCCCTTAATGCATAGGCGGTGAGAAAGGCGAAAAAGACGGAGATGAAAAGAAAAGGAAGTTCCATGATGCCAAACCAGTAATTCGCCGAAGACGCGCGAACTGCCGCGGCTGCATTGTTCACTTGCAACAGGTCGCAATGCGTTTGACCATAAACGGTAGATGAAGAGGTGATGGTTCCTACGGTGATCAATAGTAGGAGCAAGGGTCGAAATTTTTTCATAAATCTGGATTTTGGACAATAAAAAACAAGATTTTCCCGTCTGGATAGAGTCTCGTTTTCCCGTTGCCGGGTGAATTATATGTAGGTCCTACATATATTATTGTACAAACGGGCGGCGAACTAAAAAATTGCAGCAAATATGCAAAATTTCCGTACTGGGTTTGTTTTTGATGAAAGCTTGAATGCCAGCTTTTTGGCGGAACTCTTCGATGGTGATACGCTATACGCGGAAACCGTTTTCGAAGATTTCCTCCGCGACCTGCCCGTCTACTGGGACCGGGTGGAAGCAGCCTATGATGGTAAAAACCTTCCCGTTTTGGGAACAAGCGTGCACACCTGCAAAACTTTATTCGGTTATGTAGGATTTACCGATCTCCAGGAGCTTTGTCAACAATTCGAGAACAAATGTTCCGTTAATACGGTGGAAGAATTGCGTTTGGACTATATCCGGCTGATACAGCGGAAAGAACGGGCGCAACATATTATAGAAAAAGAATATGGCCGGCTGAGGGAATTTAACGAGGCGAACGGCTGATTTTATTGATGCTTACCTCCTGCCCACAAAGAAACATCCGGGTAGGAATATTTTTTGAATGGATTGTTTTTCGGATGCTATGAAATTGTCTTGTATTATAGTGGAAGATATCCAGATAGCCGCGGATTTTCTTCGTAAGTTCTGTGAGAAGAGCGAACTGGTCGAGGTAAAGGGGCATTTCCTGAACGTAATGGATGCCCTCGACTTCCTCGACAGGGAAAAGGTGGATCTGCTCTTCCTGGACGTAGAAATGCCCGGCGCCACTGGCTTCGATCTGCTGGACCGCCTCACCTATTCCCCCAGGATCATTCTCACCACCTCCAAGACCGAATACGCCTTCAACGCCTTTCAATACCATGTCGACGACTACCTGAAAAAACCGTTCACCTACAAACGCTTTCAGGAAGCGATCGAGAAGCTGCAACAAAAGGTCGCCGCGACACCCGCCGCCCCAACTCCTCCGCAACCGGCAGTGACCGCGCCCGACACCGACTTTCTCTTCATCAAAGCCGAAGACAAGTTGATCAAGTTGAAGAAAGATGATATCCTCTTCCTCGAAAGCATGCGCGATTACGTCAAATTCGTCACCCAGGGGAAGAATTATATCACCTATAGCACGCTAAAGAACATGGAAGAGAAACTCGTCGGCCCCAACTTCCTGAAAGTCCACAGATCCTACATCGTCAACATCACAAAGATTGATGACATTCGTGGGAATACCATTTACCTCCTTGGCAATCAGATACCTATCGGCAAGGGTCACAAGGAGGAAGTCGCCGCGCGGCTGAACATTCTCTAAGCTTCCCAAAACGCTTCATCTTCTATTTCCGGGAAGTCTTTCCATTCGTCGGGCAAGGCCCCTTTTCGTCGGGCAAAACTCTACCTTCATCGAATAAGTTTCCTTTCTTTAACATTGTTTTACATCTTTGTATCAGCAAACGAAAACAATCCAATCCAAACAGAAGAACCAGATCGATATCCGAAAAACCACCAATCCAACGATCCTGAAAAACCGACGATCCAAAAATCCTGAAAAGCCAACCATCCAAATCCTGAAAATCCAAACATCCACGTCCTAAGAGAAACCAACGATCCAAGATCCAGGAAAATCCAACGATCCAAATCCAAAGAAAACCAGTTCCAACTAATCCATGAAAGCCCGTTTACGATCCATCCGATGAAAACCATCCTGTATCCGAAAAACCAAATGGCCAAACCTGAATCCAACCGAAAAACAGTAAAAGTCCAGATCCGAAAAAAAACTAGAAGAATGCCAGGGTAGAACCCGGGAAAAAAACAAGAATCCTAATTCCCTTTTGAAGCCTGAAAAAGATCGTTGATGGCCCTGACAAGAAATTAACCGCCACGGAACTCCGTGGCGGTTTTCATTAACGCCTCAACTGTGGCAGCCCCGGCGGCCGTGAAAAGGCAACCACCCGCCGCCCACCCGCCGCCCACCAGCCCATCAACCACCTTAAGCCGAGAATTCGTTCGTC
This sequence comes from Puia sp., assembly GCF_036500295.1. Classification (NCBI taxonomy): domain Bacteria; kingdom Pseudomonadati; phylum Bacteroidota; class Chitinophagia; order Chitinophagales; family Chitinophagaceae; genus Puia; species Puia sp. The sequence continues at coordinate 82,954 of NZ_DASYCH010000042.1, forward strand.
GTCAAATCCTCACCTTCGTCGCGCAAATCAACCCCTCCATCGAAAAAACTTCCAAACCCCCTTCCCCTTTCGCATCTTTGTATCAGCAAACGAAAACGATCCAGATCCGAAAAACAAAATAATCCGAAACCCTGAAAACCCAATCGGCCAACATCCTCAGAAAAACCAAAAAGATCCAGGCTCCGAAAAAAACTATGTTGTAGTGCAAAAATCCAATTCCGAAGAAACGCCAGAACGATCGTAGAACCCTGACAAAAAATTACCGCCGCGATAGCATCGCGGCGGTGACTATTTAGGCCGAAGGCCGCCCATCATTAGCGCCTCAACTGTAGCCGCCGCAGGCGGCCGCGAAAGACAACCTCTAGCTTAGATCCAAGGTCTGGATATCCCCGCCCTGAACGGCCACGGTATCGTCGCCAGGATAATCACCAACGCCACCAGGAACAACCAGAAACTCCGCTTGTGCTTCGCCGCATCCGGGATCGCTTTCTTCGCCACCCCACGGCCCAGCGTGATCAGAATGATCGCCACCAGCATCCCGAAAATATGCTCCACCGCATAAAACCGCGCCACAGGATCCTTCATCGCTTCCCCAAAACCCAGGTTCTGGATCGTCGCCATCCCCCAGGGACCCGCCAGGTAGAGATAGATCCCCACCAGCAACTGCGTATGCGCCGAGATCATCAGGAATAACCCCGCCTTCTTATCCCCCGCCGTAAACGGCCGGTTCCCGGTCATACCCGTAAAACTCTTGTAGATCACGACAATTTCCAATATCAGGATCACCCAACGAAGAAAACTATGAAGAGATAACACTCCCGTATACATGTAAATAGGTTTTAAAGATTTCGCAAATGGGTCCAAAGCTACGACCGCCTTCCTAAAACGGAAAATAATTGTCGCGCCGGCAAAACTGGGAATCCACCTCCCGGATTGGGAAATGGTTAAAGACAAACACCTACTTACATCCATTGAAAATCAATCACTTATGTTTCCGGCACCCTTTTAGGAACTCCTTATACAGACCATTGATCCTCTATCCGCTAGAAAATCATCCTTTTATGAAACCGACCCTTTACGCAGTCCTTTTCCTCCTGTTCACTGGTCTCTCCCTTTCCACCGAAGCCCAGACGATTTATCCCGTTACCGCAAACGTCAGCACCTCCTCCTTCGGAAGCGGCGTCATTTGCAGCAACTGTATCATCAACATCTCCCCCGGAGTAACCGTCACCATCGACAATACCTGCTCCTGTACCACCTGTACGTTTAACGGCGGCACCGTCCTCATCAAGGCGGGGTCCAACCTCACCCTCAACGGGGTCGACTCGTTCAAAAATATGCAGGTCATCATCAACCAGTCTTTTAACCAGAATAGCAATATCAGCTTCTACGGCGACACCGTGGCCTTCAACGCCTCGATGAACTTCGCCAACGGCCGGACCAATATCGACAGCAGCAGGGTCTCCGTCAACGCCGCCCTCACGCTGAGCAAGAGCACCCTCGACAAGGACTCGCTCCATCTCAACGCGAACCTCACACTGGTCAATCAGGTCGACACATTCTCGAACAGCAATGTCACCGTTGCCAACGGCGTAACGCTCTCCACCAACAAGACGAATTTCATAAATTCCTCCTTCGCCTTCGCAGGAAACTCCTCGATGAACGTAAGTAACGGCATGACCTCCACCGGCAGCGATTATTATCTCGCCGGCACCTCGACCATCAGCGCCAGCAGCACAAGCCTGTCTAACGATAACATAGTAATGAACGGCTCCACCAACTCCTTCACCACCACCAACGGCGTCAGTCTGACCAATACGAACGTTACCATGACCAGCACCACCAGCTCGACGTTCTCCGGCTCCGCATTAACCGCTACCGGCGGTTCCATCACCGCAACCAACGGCGGCGCCGTCAGCATCACCAACGCCATCAACCTGACCAATACCGCCGTGTCGGTCACCGGCGGCAGCTTTACCGGCAACTCACTCACTGACTCCGGTGGGTCCTTCAACGCTGCCACGACTACGGTAAATATTACCAATGCCATCAACCTGACCGATATACCCGTCACGCTTGCCAACAGTACACTTAGAGGCAACTCGCTGACCACCTCCGGTGGTTCGATCACCGCCGCCACCTCCAACATTCCGATCACCAACAGCCTTACCCTAAAAAATACCACCAGCGCATTCACCAGCAGCTTTGTCAGCGGCAATGGACTCTTGGTGACGGGTGGCGCCTTCGGGCTCAATAACACAAGCGCAAGCATCACCAATAGCGATAACTTCTCGGGCGCCACCGTCACGATGGACGGGAACTCTTCCCTCACCGGCAACTCTTCCGGCATCTCCGGGCATAGCACGTTTACCATGACCGGCACCTCGACCTTTTCCGTCACAAACGGCATCAATATAAACGGAAGCTCCGTCTATCTCAAGGGAAACAACAGCATCACTTCCAACTCCATGGCAATTCAAAGCGGCACATGGTTCAGTATCGGTGACGGCACCATGGCCAACACAGCCTCCGTCAGCGTCTCCGGCAGCTTCAGTGTCGACGGCGCCTCTACGATGGGCATCGCCAGTAACAATAATTATTTACAGACGATCAATAATTCACTCAAAACCAATATCGTCAGCTGTGGCGGTGGCGGCACGCAACACGCCTGCACCACCGGTTACGTATATGGCTGTGGCACGATCAGCGCCAACCACGCCGTACCCTGCGTCGTCCTGGCAACCGCAAACGTACAACTCACGGCAACCCCTGCCGGCGCCGGCCAGGTCGCTATTAGCTTCTCCGATGAAGAAATTACCACCGCCGATCGCTATCTCATCCAACGGAATACCGGCGACGACCAGTGGAGCACGATCACGACCATCGACGCCGGCGGCTATACCAACGGTCAGTACCGCTATACCGATGCCGACGCCCCCGCCGGGTCCATCGAATACCGCATCGAAAGGATCGACCCCAATGGCAAGATCCTCTACTCACCCATCGCAACCGTCACGGTCGACGCGGCAAACAGCACCGTCGGGATCCACCCCAACCCCACCGTCGGCGCGACGTTCTATCTCACCACGGCCAACACCGCCGCGATGGTCGTCAACGTCTTCACGATGACCGGCCAGCTGCTCTATCGCACGGAGGTGAAGGGCCAGACCCAATACGCCATTCATCTTCCCACGACAACACAGCCCGGGAACGCCGTCGTCGTGCAGACCATCGGTCAGTCAGCCACCCACAGCTTCAACCTGCTCGTCCGCTAGGTCATTTTAAAGTCTTTTTGCGGCAAAGGATCATCGGAAGTTGATTTTTTGCCGCAATCCTTATTTTTGCCCTATGAACCCATTTGTACGGACCCTGTCCCTCGCCGTCTTTTGCGCCGCGCTCCTGACAGCCGGCTGTGATCAACACAGTGGCAAAAAGGACGATGCCGGGGCAGTTCTCCATCGCCTGCCCTATGCTCCCCTGACCGATAGCCTCGATCAGGCAAAAGCCGATCTGGCCGCGGGGCTTTATTTCCGGCGCGGAGACCTGCTCTCCCGCAATAACCTCCACGAACTGGCGGCCAACGATTTCCGCCACTCCTGGGAGCTCCGCCCCGACGAGATGACGGGCTTTCGTTATGCCTCCACCCTCTCCATCATCGGCCAGGCCGACCGCGCCGTACAGGTACTGAACGATTGCGAAAAGCGATTCCCGGACAACCCCGCCTTCTTCACCCTGTTGGGCGAACTCTACCAGCAATACGGCAAAACCGGCGAAGCCCTCGCCATCTATGACAAGCTGCTCGCTAAGGATAGCGCCAACTTCGAAGCCTGGTACGAGAAGGGATTGCTGCTCGAAAAAAGCCGGGACACCGCCTCCGCCATCCGGGCCCTCGCCAGGGCCTTCGAGCTGCAGCCCACCAACACCTACGGCCTCGAGCTCGCTCATCTCTATGCCGAGAGCCGCAACTCCGCCGCGCTGCCCATCTGCGACGGGATCCTCAAGAGGGACACCGCGCACGAATTGCTGGACCCACTCTTCATAAAGGGCATCTTTTATTCCAACACCGCCCAATACAGAAAGGCCATCGCCCAATTCGATTCCTGCATCCGCCGCGACTGGAAGTTCACCGACGGCTATCTCGAAAAAGGCATCGCCTTCTACAAACAAAAGCAATACGATAGCGCCATGGGCACCTTCCTGATGACCATAAAAGTATCCAATACTTACCCCGACGGCTATTACTGGGTCGGCCGCTGCTATGAAGCCAACGGCAATAAGGACCAGGCCATCCTCTACTACCGCCAGGCCATAGCCCTCGACAAGGACTTCAGCGAAGCCGCCGAGCACATCAAAAAACTCCAATAATCACTATCTTTAAAGCAAACAAGCCGAATCATGCCCATCATAGCGCCCTCTTTGCTGGCCTCGAATTTTCTACGCCTCGAAGATGAATGCAAAATGCTCAACGAAAGCGAAGCTGACTGGTTCCACCTCGACGTCATGGACGGAAGGTTCGTCCCCAATATCAGCTACGGCATGCCCATCATCGAACAGCTCCGCAAAACCACCAAAAAGGTCTTCGATGTCCATTTGATGATCGAAGAACCCGAACGCTATGCAGAGGCCTTCCGGAAAGCCGGCGCCGACCGCCTCACCGTGCACATCGAAGCCTGCCGCCACCTCCACCGCAACCTCCAGCAGATCCATTCCCTCGGAATGAAAGCTGGCGTGGCGCTGAATCCGCACTCCCCTGTCGAACTCCTCACCGACGTCCTCCAGGACATCGATATGATCCTCATCATGAGCGTCAACCCCGGCTTCGGCGGCCAGGAATTCATCCCCCACACCTGCCAGAAGATCCGCAACCTTCGCCGCATGATCCACGACCGGGGCCTCCCCACACTCATCGAGATCGATGGCGGCGTCACCCTGGACAATGCCGCGATGATCGTAAGGTCGGGCGCCGACGTCCTGGTGGCCGGCAGCACCGTCTTTCACTCCAAAGACCCAAAAGCAACCATCCACACACTTAAAAACATCGCCTGATCGTTCTTCACCCATCGTAAACAAACCTTACTTGAGAATCGTAATCGCCGCCCTGATCCTCTTCTCCCAGATGCTGGCTCTCCCGGCGCTTGCTCAAAAAAAGCCTCCGCCCCCGCATACCCCCACGCCCCCGCATACCCCCGCGGCCCCGCAACGCCATGTCGCATTCGTCTCCGGCCGCGTCCTCGATGAGAACGAAAACCCGCTCCCCAACGTCTCCGTAACGATCCTCGGCCGCCAATCCGGCCTCACCACCACCGATTCAGGCACCTTTCGCATAAAAGTACCCTCGGAAAAAGCGATCGCCCTCGTCTTCTCCTACACCGGATATAAAACCGAACAACGCAACTTCCTGCTCAACGAGAACGAAGAAGAAAAGATCGTCGTCCGCCTCGAACCCGGCGCAAAAGCCCTCCAGCAGGTCATCGTACAGGACCAACGCGACCGCCAGGAAGCCGGCCTCATCAAAGTCAATCCAAAGAACGCCATCAACATCCCCACCCCCGTGGGCGGCATCGAAAGCCTGTTGAAGATCTTCGTCGGCTCCAACAACGAACTCACCTCGCAATACTCCGTCCGCGGCGGCAACTATGACGAGAACCTCACCTACATCAACGACTTCGAGGTCTTCCGCCCCTATCTCGTCAACAACGCCCAGCAGGAAGGGCTCAGCATCATCAACCCCGAGCTCACCCGCAGCGTCAGCTTCTACACCGGCGGCTTCCAGGCCCGCTATGGCGACAAGATCTCCTCCGCCCTCGATATCCAATACAGGAAGCCAACCGAATTCGGCGGGTCCGCCTATGTGGGTCTGCTCGAACAAGGCCTCCATCTCGAAGGCACCGCCGCCAACAACAAATTCACCTGGCTCGTCGGCGCCCGCAACCGCACCAACAGCAGCCTGCTCAGCAGCCAGGAAACAAAGGGAACCTACGCCCCCTCCTCATCCGATCTCCAGGCCCAGCTGGGCTATCAGCTAAACCCACGCACCCAGCTCGAACTGCTCGGCGCCCTCTCCCAGACCCGTTTTCATCTGATCCCCCAATCCAGCCAGCTCACCTCCTCCATCTTCTCACCCTATTATACGGCCAATCTCGGCCTCGATATCTTCTTCGACGGTCAGGAAAAAGACAGCTATCAGACCAATCTCCTCGGGCTCTCCCTCACCCAACAGCTGAACCCGCGGCTGAAGTTCAAATGGATGGCCTCGCGCTTCGAAGACAAGGAACAGCAATCCCAGGATATCATCGGCGTATACCTCTTCGGCGATCGGGATTTCGACAAGACCAGCTCCACCTTTGGCCAGATCACCAACCCCCTCGGCGCCGGCGCCTACCAGAACTTCTCGCGCGATCGCCTGAACATCGACGTCTACAACGCCACCCACAAAGGCTATCTCTCCCTCAAGCATCACTATCTGCAATGGGGACTTGGTATCGAACGCCAAACAGTCCAATCTCACCTCGACGAATGGCAATACCAGGACTCCGCCGGCTACTCCCTGCCCTATGTCCCCGGCGTACCCACCGTCAGCAATGTCGTACAGGGCGATCAGCACCCCGGCATCACCCGCACCACGGGCTATATCCAGGACAATCTGCTCTTCAGCGATTCCGCCCGCTTCACCCTGCAGGGCGGCATCCGCTATAATTACAACGATCTCAACAACGAGCTCCTCCTTTCACCGAGGCTCGGCGCATCCTGGCGCCCCCGCTCCTCGAAACGCGATATCATCTACCGCGCCTCCGTCGGCATCTATGACCAGCCACCCTTCTTCCGCGAGATGCTTCGCCCCGACGGCACCCTCAACACCGGCCTGAAAGCTCAGCGCAGCTGGCAGGTGACCGCAGGCTTCGACCAGAACTTCAAGCTCGGCGAACGCCCCTTCCGCTTCACGACAGAAGCCTATTACAAGAACATGAGCCGCGTCGACCCCTATGACATCAACAACGTTCATATCCAATACTTCGCCCTCAATGACGCCAAAGCCTATGCGACGGGCGTCGAATTCCGCCTCACCGGCGAACTGGTAAAGGACGCCGAAAGCTACCTCAGCCTCGGATTCATGCGCTCGATGGAAAAGATCGACACCTTCTTCAACCGGTATACCATCGACAGCCTCGGCCACCCACTCGATAGTACCCGCACGAAAATGGGCTGGGTCCGCCGCCCAAGCGACCGGCTCTTCAACCTGGGCCTCTACCTCCAGGACTACCTCGCCACCAACAAGAACCTCAAGGCCTATCTGAACTTTTTATATGGTAGCAACCTCCCCTTCAATATCCCCGGCAATCTCCAATATCGCAACGCCCTGACCATCGACCCCTATATCCGCATCGACATCGGCTTCAGCGCCCTCCTCCTCGACAGTGAAAAAAGCAACCGCCGCAGCCACAGCCCCTTCCGCAACTTCGAGAACATCTGGGCCACCCTCGAGGTCTTCAACCTCATCGACCGCGCCAACACCATCTCCTACCTGCTGATCAAAGACTTCAGCAACACCACCTACGCCATCCCCAACCGCCTCACCCCCCGCCTCCTCAACCTCAAACTCGTAGGTCGCTTCTAGGGCGTTTCGGACTTCGTCGACGCTGCTTTGCCACGCGTCTCCTCGTCCCGAACCTTCGCCTGGGGGCTCGGTTCTGGACCGGGCTCTCTGTCGCGAACGGCACTCCTGACGATCCCTAGCGCAGGCCGGCAGATACCATTGTCCCTGCTCCGCTCGTTGCCTCCTGTCCATTCCGGCGCCCTCGGCGCCTCCTAGGGCCAATGTCGGGCCTTCGGCCAGCCGCCCCGTGGGCGGCTCTGCCCTACGCCATCCCCAACCGCCTCACCCCCCGCCTCCTCAACCTCAAACTCGTAGGCCGGTTTTAAACCCGCCATTTAGGCGTCTCCCCGGAGTCTCTTTGCATGTTTTACGCAAAATTTTTTCGTTAAACCCGCAAGTTTTTTGCGTATATTCACGAAAGAATTCCCAAAAAAACCGCAATCCTCCCACCGTGGGAACCCATCCTGTGACAATGATTTCCCAATCACCTCATCCTCAGCATTTTAATTTTTTGGCCGCAAATTGGCCTATATTATCTAAACGCGCATCAAATGAAAACACTCACAAACATCCTTAACACAGTCCTTTCCCTGACCTACCAGAAAGACAAAATGCCCGCTTTGATCCCCGTACGTGTAGTAACCAAGGTTCACCCCGCCGATCGGTTCTAACGCGCATCCCAACTCAACGCAGCTACCCCTTAGCGATCTCCTAAAACCCCTAAACTAAATCCCAGAGGCTATGGTTATGGCAATTGAAATTTCGGTATATCCGAATCCATTCGATCATTATCTCATGCTCGAGATAACCTGCGAAGAAACGATCGACTGCATCATCCTCCTCGCCGATCTCCAGCACGGAAAGATCATTCGCATGTTGGGCGCCGGCCTTAAGATCGGCATCAACCGCGTCCCCCTGGATAATCTGCAAAACCTTGCCGCCGGTAACTATCAACTGGAAATAAAAACAGCCACCGCCGATCCGGTCTTCGAGACCCGCCTCTTCAAGCAATCCGCGGAAGGCCCCGTCATTCATCTCAACTAAGTCTTTCTTTTCATTCAAATATGGTCTTGACCCCCCCAGAGGCACGTGAGTGCCTCTCTTTCGTTGGCGCCGCAGGATGGTGCCGCTTTTTTATTGGCGCCCGTCAGGCTGTCTCTTTTCATTTCCCCTAACTTTGTCCCATGACAAAGCTCTCCGTCAACATCAACAAATTCGCCACCCTTCGCAACAGCCGCGGCGGTAACAACCCCGACGTCCTCAAAGCAGCCGTAGACGCCCAATTCTTCGGCGCAGACGGCGTCACCGTCCACCCCCGCCCCGACGAACGCCATATCCGCTACGCCGACGTCTACGCCATCAAACCGATCATCACCACCGAATTCAATATCGAAGGCAACTCCCAGGAACAAAAATTCATCGATCTCGTCCTCGACGTAAAACCCACCCAGGTCACCCTCGTCCCCGACGCCCTGAACCAGATCACCTCCAACCACGGCTGGGATACCATCCGTCATAAAGACTATCTCAAAGAGACCGTCGCCCTCTTCCAGAAAGCCGGCATCCGCGTCAGCCTCTTCGTAGACCCCATCCCCGCGATGATCGACGGCGCCGCCGAAACCGGTACCGATCGCATCGAACTCTATACTGAAGCCTACGCTCACGGCTACGCCGACAACCGCGAAGCCGCCATCGCCCCCTATCGCGAAGCCGCCATCCGCGCCCGGCAGCAGGGCCTCGGCCTCAACTCCGGCCACGACCTCGATCTCCAGAATCTCCATTACTTCGCCCGCAATATCCCCGGCCTCGACGAAGTCTCCATCGGTCACGCCCTCATCTGCGACGCCATCTACCTGGGCTACGAAAACGCCATCCAACTCTATAAACGCCAGCTCCAACTGCCCTGACCCCGCCTTTTTCAACGCCTCCCCCCTTTTCTTCAACGCTTCCCATCGCGCCCCGAAACCGCGACTCCATATCCCTGCTATCCGCCTTCGGTGTAAATTCACTTCCACTCCGCGGATGCAACGACTATCTTCATAAGGCTAACTGTTCACTTTCCTTCACTCGCAAAATGCAACCATATGACCAAAGCCATCTTAGCCGGCGGACTGCTGGCCTTTCTATGTCTCGCCACCACCCAAAGCTCAGCCCAGGGTTTGACAACCCTCCCCGACGGCGGTAATAAAAAAGCCTCCGTCAGCGAACGCGTCGGTCTCACCGACGTCACCATCAATTACGATCGCCCCGCCGTCAAAGGCCGCGAAGGCCAGATCTGGGGGAAACTCGTCCCGGAAGGCTACACCGACCAGGGCTTCGGGACCAGCAAAGCCGCCCCCTGGCGGGCAGGCGCCAATGAGAATACCACCATCGAGTTCTCCACCGATGTAACCGTCGAAGGCAAACCCCTGCCGGCCGGCAAATACGGGTTCTTTGTCGCCTACGGAGCCAGCAACTGCACCCTCATCTTCTCTCACAACACCACTTCCTGGGGCAGTTTCTTCTACGACCCGAAAGAAGATGCCCTCCGCGTCGACGTCAAACCCCAACCCCTCGACAAGGATATCGAACGCCTCCACTATGTTTTCACCGATCAGAAAGAAAATGCCGCCACCGTCGCCCTCGAATGGGAAAAACTCAGCATCCCCTTCAAAGTGGAAGTGGACTATCCCAATCAGCAGCTCGCAAGTTTCCGCCGCGAATTACGCAACAACAAAGGATTCACGTACAACAGCTACATGCAGGCCGCACAGTGGTGCGCAACACGCAATACCGATCTCCAGGAAGGCCTCACCTGGGCCGACGACGCCATCAGCCTTCCCTTCATCGGCGACAAGAACTTCCAGACGCTTTCCACAAAAGCACAGATCCTCAGCCTCCTCAACCGCAAAGACGAGGCCGACGCCACCATGAAAGAAGCCCTGCCGATCGCAAAGGAACAGGAAGTCCATCAGTATGCCCGCCAGCTCCTGATCCAGAAGCGAACCAAAGAAGCCTTCGACGCCTTCCAGTTCAATTACAACAAACACCCGAATGATTTCACGACGAATATGGGCATGGCCCGCGCCTATTCGGCCACAGGGGACTATAAGAAAGCCCTCGAGTTTCTGAAGAAAGCCCAGGCCCAGGCGCCCGACACCATAAATAAGAACAACATCGCAACACTATTGCCAAAGCTGGAGAAAGGACAGGATATAAACTAAAAAAGAAAACCCCGCCGGCGGCGGGGTTTTCTTTTTATCTCAATTGCATCCCAGCAACTCGCACAGCTTCTGCTGCAACTCCACCCCTCGTAGGTTTCGTCCCACGATCTTTCCACTCGGATCGACCAGCAGATTTTGCGGAATGCTTTCAATATGGTATTTGGTGGCCGCGTCATTATACCAGAATTTCAGATCACTCACCTGCGTCCAGGCAAGCCCGTCGTCCTTGATGGCCTTCACCCAGGGCTCCTTGGCCTTGTCGAGACTGACGCCAAGCACCGTAAAATTCTTATCCTTGAACTTCTTATAGGTCGCCACTACATTGGGATTCTCCATCCGGCAGGGTCCACACCAGGACGCCCAGAAATCGACCAACACATACTTACCCTTAAAGGAAGAGAGCGTCACGGCATGACCCGCGGTGTCATTCTGCGTAAAATCGATCGCATCCGTACCGATCGCCCCGATATGCGCCTTCTCCAGCTGCGGCGCGAGATACTGCGCATAATATCCCTTCTGTACATCCGCGGACAGCGAATGCAGACGCTTTTCCTGCGACATCACATCCTCCGTCAGCTGATTGACGACCACCAGCACAAACGGCGATACATAGGAATTGGGCCGTTTGGCAATAAATCCATCCACCGACACAAAAATGGAATCCGTCAGCCGCTTGTAGATCTTGAAAAGCGAATCCTTCTTCGCCGCATCCATGGCATTCGCATCCCGCATCACATTATTCAGCCGCGTAAAATAAGGCGTGAACAAGGCCTGAAAAGCCGCAAAATCATCGTTGCTCGGCGATCCCATCGTCTTTATCTGCGCGATATTCTCCACATCACCCGTCATCGTCATCTTATCATTTCCCAAAAAGACCGGGACCTTCTTCTTCGCAACACCAAAATTTACTTCGTAAAGATTGGGCTCGGACACATGCCCCTTCAGCAGGAATTGCCCGCCCTTCACCGTGCCGGTCGCCACCGTATCCGTCGGGTTCGAAGCATCCGTCACAAAAACGACGGAACTCTCCGCTATGCCCGCAACCTTGCCCTGGATCGTAAATTCAGGCTCCGTCTTCTGCGCAAACATCGCCATCGGCAACACCATCAACACCCCAAAAAACAACTTCATATAATGACTAATTTTTATGTCTTTCCTTCAATACCTGCGTTACATCCTGTAAGGTAAAACCTTTTGCATTGAGTAGGATCAAATAATGGAACAAAAGGTCGGCAGCCTCACTAAGAAAAAGCTTATCATCATGATCCTTCGCCTCGATCACCAACTCCACCGCCTCTTCCCCAACCTTCTGCGCGATCTTATTCATTCCTTTGCCAAAAAGCCGGGCAATATACGAGCTCTCGGGATCCCCCTCCAGCCGGCGCTGACCGATGATCTCTTCTAAACAAACAAGAAAGTCCTCCCGATGGTTCTTTTCATCCCAACAGGTATCGGCGCCCGTATGACAAACAGGCCCCAACGGCTCCGCCTTGATCAGCAAGGTATCCTGGTCGCAGTCTACCACGATTTGCTTCACCAGCAGGAAATTCCCGCTCTCCTCCCCCTTCGTCCAAAGCCTGCCCTTGCTCCGGCTGAAAAAGGTCACCTTCCCCTCCTGTTGCGTCTGATCCAGCGCCTCCCGGTTCATATATCCCAGCATCAGCACCTTCTCGGTAAGATGATCCTGTATCACGGCCGGCACAAGGCCATCAGCCGACTTTCCAAAGTTTACTTCGATAGACATAACACAAATTTATAGTCTTACAGCGATCCCGCGTCCCTGCAAATATCCTTTTAATTCCGGTATGGAGACCTCCTTGAAATGGAAGATACTGGCCGCCAACGCCGCATCAGCCTTCCCCCCCTGCAAAACCTCCACAAAATGATCCGGTATCCCGCCCCCGCCGGATGCAATTACCGGCACCGGCAGCGACTCCGCCAGCTGGCGGGTAATATCCAACGCAAAACCCTTCTTCGTTCCATCATTATTCATCGAGGTAAGCAGGATCTCCCCCGCACCCCGGTCCACCGCCTCCCGGGCCCAGTTCGCACACAGGATTTCCGTCCGCACCCTACCCCCATTAAGATAGACATACCACTGCCCATCCTCCTCCATCCGCGTGTCGATCGCCGCTACCACACACTGCGAACCAAATTCCTTTGCCAGTTCGGACACCAGCCCCGGCCGGCGGAACGCCGAGGTATTCACGGAGATCTTATCCGCCCCGTTCTGCAACAGCACCCGCACATCGTCGACACTGCTGATACCGCCACCCACCGTAAACGGAATATTGATATGATGCGCGATCCGGTTGACCAGTTCGCTCAGCGTCTTCCGCTTCTCATTGGTGGCCGTAATATCCAGAAACACCAGCTCGTCCGCACCCTCCCGCGCATACAGGGCGCCCAGTTCCACCGGGTCACCGGCGTCGCGGATATTCTCGAAGTTCACCCCCTTGACGGTCCTGCCGTCCTTGATATCCAGACACGGAATAATGCGTTTTGTCAACATAACTCCTCCAGCTTTATCCTTCCTTCATAGATGGCTTTTCCAATGATCACACCTTTACAACCTACCTCTTCCAGCAGCCGCACATCCTCTATCCCGCTCACCCCGCCGCTGGCGATAAAATGCAGCTCGGGAAACTTCCCCACGATATTCTGATACAGGTCAAGCGCCGGCCCTTGCAGCAAACCATCCTTACTCACATCCGTACAAAACACCTGCTTAACCCCCTTCTCCAGATACTCCGCAATAAAGTCATACACCCACCGGTCAGTCGTCTCCAGCCATCCGCCCACAGCGATCTTCTCCTCCTTCACGTCTGCTCCCAACAAAAACCGTTCCGCCCCATACTCCCGCAACCAACTCACAAACAGCGGCCCGTCCTTTACAGCAATGCTGCCCACCGTCGCCAGCGCAGCGCCCGAGTTGAAGACGATCTCCACATCCGCCGCCGTCTTGATCCCGCCGCCAAAATCAATCACCAGCCCCGTCTTCCCCGCCAGCGTCTCCAACACCTTCCAGTTCTTCACCGCCCCCGCCTTCGCACCGTCCAGGTCGACCAGATGCAACCGCCGCAACCCCGCATCCTCGAATGCCTGCGCCACTTCCAGCGGTCGCTCGTTATACACCTTCTTCTGACTATAGTCCCCTTGCGTCAGCCGGACACATTTCCCGTCGATAATATCAATTGCAGGTATGATCTCCATAATTATAGGTCAATAAAATTGCTCAGGATCCTTTCCCCCGCCTGCGCGGATTTCTCGGGATGGAACTGAACGCCATAAAAATTGTCGCGATGCAGGGCCGAGCTGTACGCCGGACCATATTCCGTCTTCCCGATCGTCTGCTCCCCAAGCGCGGCATAATATCCATGTACAAAATAACAATAACTCTTCTCCGCCACCCCCTCAAACAACGGCGTCCGCAGATCATAGATATTGTTCCACCCGATCTGCGGCACCTTCAGCCCGCCGTCCCCCGAAAATTGCTGAACCCGCTCGCCAAATATTCCCAAACAAGTCGTATCATTCTCCTCACTGTAACTGCACATCAGCTGCATCCCCAGGCAGATCCCCAATACGGGCTGGCGAAGCCCGCGGATCAATCCATCCAGCCCCCGCTCCCGCAGGTAACCCATCGCCGTACTCGCCTCACCCACCCCCGGAAAGATCACCTTGTCAGCCGCAACGATCTCCGCAGGGTCATCGGTGACCACCGCGTCCCGGCCAATCCGCTCCAGCGCATATAACACCGACTGGATATTCCCCGCATTGTATTTGATAATTACCAGCTTCATCGTGGCCCCCTTTTTCCCGTCTCCGCGATGGGTTCGCCGGAGCCAAGTATCCCCGATAAGAATTTCTTTGTCGCAGTCCCAATATTCTCCGCTTCTTCCAGCGCCCGGATATACGCCGTCCCGATGATCGCCCCATTCGCATACTTGCTGGCGGCTTCGAACGTCGCCCTGTCCCGGATGCCAAAACCGACCAACACCGGATTCCCCAGTCTCATCTGCTTCAGCCTTGCAAAATAAGCCTCCTGCTCTCCCAGATCCTTGTTCTTCCCTGTCGTCGAGGAAGACGAAACGGCATATAAAAAACCCGAACTCAGCGCATCCACCTGGCGGACCCGCGCCTCCGAGGTCTCGGGCGTCACCAGGAACACAAAGTCCAGCCCATACCGCTTCATCACCGGACCATATTCCGTCTCGAACTCATAGATGGGCAGGTCCGGCAGGATCAACCCATCCACCCCGGCCTTCGCCGCAGCCTCGCAAAATTTCTCAAAACCATATTGCAACACGGGATTCATATAACCCATCAGCAACACCGGCAGTTGGATGTTCTCCCGCATAGCCGCAAGCTGCTCGAAAAGCCGCGCGATCGTCATGCCATTCTCCAGCGCCTTCGTGCTGCTCGCCTGGATCACCGGCCCATCGGCCAGCGGATCGCTATAAGGCATCCCCAGCTCGATCAGATCGGCCCCATTGTCCTGCAAGGCCTTCATCACTTCGATGGTGCTGTCCAGCCGCGGGAAGCCCGCCGTGCAATAGACATTCAACACCCGGTTATTCTTTCTCTTAAACAGCTCTGTTATCCTGCTCATAATGTACCTCCTTCCATGACGCGCATATACGTCGACATGTCTTTATCGCCCCGCCCGCTAAGGCAAAGCACTACCGTATCTTTTTCGTTTAGCTCCAGTTGTTCCAGCGCCGCCAGCGCATGCGCCGACTCCAGCGCCGGGATGATACCCTCGAGGCGGGTAAGCTCAAAGGCCGCCGTCACAGCCTCTTCATCGGTAGCGCTCAGAAACCTGCCCCGGCCGCTGTCAAAAAGAAACGCGTGCAAAGGACCGATACCCGGATAATCCAATCCCGCCGAGATGCTGTGCGGTTCCACCACCTGCCCATCTTCGGTCTGCATGACAAAGCTCCGGCTGCCATGCAGGATACCGGGCTTGCCCAGTTGCGTGGTCGCCGCACTCATCCCACTGTGAACCCCATGCCCCGCCGCCTCGACAGCGATCAGCTCGACCTCCCCCTCTTCCAGGAAATGATAAAAAGCCCCCGCCGCATTGCTGCCGCCGCCGACACAGGCGATGACATGTGTCGGCAGTTCACTGCCCGTCTTCTCTTTCAGCTGCACCCTCATCTCCTCGCTGATGACACTCTGAAACCGGGCCACCATATCCGGATAAGGATGCGGCCCGACGACACTCCCGATAATATAATGCGTATCGACAGGATTGTTGATCCAGTCCCGGATGGCCTCATTCGTCGCATCCTTCAGGGTCTTGCTGCCGCTGGTCGCGGGAATGACCTTCGCCCCCAGCATCTTCATCCGCGCCACATTCGGCGCCTGCCGCTCGATATCCTTCGCACCCATGTAAACGATACATTCCACCCCCTTCAGCGCACACACCGTCGCCGTAGCCACGCCATGCTGCCCCGCCCCCGTCTCGGCGATGATCCGCCGCTTCCCCAGCCGCTGCGCCAGCAGGATCTGCCCGATCGTATTGTTGATCTTATGCGCCCCCGTGTGGTTCAGGTCCTCACGTTTAAGATAGATCGGCGCATGATACTTCGCACTCAGCCGGCTGGCCAGATACAACGGCGAAGGCCGGCCCACATAATCCCGCAACAGGCTCTGGTATTCCTTCTGGAACGAAGCCTCATGCATGATCTCGAGATAGCGCTTCCGCAGTTCCTCGACATTGGGATAAAGCATCTCAGGAATAAACGCGCCGCCAAACTTCCCATAATACCCTCGCTCATCCGGCGACTTGCTGACTCTTTCCTTTATCATAAAGATTTGATTATTTGTTTTGCGTTTTCACCCCGTCAAGCAGGGCACGGATCTTCTTCAGGTCCTTTATCCCCGGACTTACTTCAAACTTGCTGTTGATATCTATCGCAAACAGCTTCCCCGCAACCGGCTCCCGCTCGAATTCTTTCAGCCGTTCCACATCCCCCAGCTCGATCCCCCCGCTCAAAAAGAAAAGTTTATCGATATGCACGGGCTTCAGCGTATCCCAGTTGAACTTCTTCCCCGTTCCACCATAACCCGCCCCTTCCGTATCAAAGAGAAACATATCACAGGAGTCCTGATAACTTCGGACTAGCCATTCCACCGGGTCGTTCTCGCCAAGCCGGAACACCTTGATCACCGTAATATAATTGGACAGCTGCTCACAAAGCCGCGGCGTCTCGTCGCCATGCAACTGGATCATGTCCAACCCAAAGCTGTCCACCTGCTTCATCACCTCATCATAACTTGCATTCACAAAGACACCGACCTTCCCCAACCGCAGCCGGGCTTTCTTCACCTGCTCGCCGCTCAGGTGCCGCAACACAAACCGGGGGGATTTGGGGTAAAAGATAAAACCGGCAAAGTCGACACCCATGGCGTCCAACTGCCTGACCTGCTCTAGGTCAGTCATTCCGCAGACTTTTACTCTCATTCACGCATTTTAAACTGTTCGACAAATGAGGCAAAGGCAATCGCAGGGTTTTGTTCTTTCATAAAACGCTCACCGATAAGAAATCCATGAAATCCGGCATCCTGCATCCGCCAGATCGTTTCCACCTGATCAATTCCACTCTCGGCAACCAGTAATTTATCTTTCGGTATCCGGTCGATCAGCCGGATACTTCGTTCTATATCCACCGTAAAGGTCTTCAGATCGCGGTTATTCACCCCGACGATCGGCGTCGCATCGCAGATATGCCCCAACTCATCCTCGCCATGGATCTCCAGCAACACTTCCAGGCCCAGCGATGTCGCAAACTCCGCCAGCCGCCGCACCTCCGCAGGCGACAGACAGGCCGCGATCAACAGGATCACATCCGCCCCGATGGCCTTTGCTTCCACGATCTGATATTCATCGACGATAAAATCCTTCCGCAGGATCGGGATGGAATTCACCCGCGCCGCCATCAGGTCCTCACTGCTGCCGCCAAAGGAAGGCCCATCCGTGAGCACCGACAGACAGGAAGCCCCCGCCGCCGCATATCCCCTCGTCACTTCCTCCACAGCCGCGCCCCCGTTGATCACTCCCTTCGAAGGACTCCGCCGTTTGAACTCGGCGATGATCCCCGTCTTCCCGGGATCGGTAAGAAACGCCCGCAAAGACAAGGGCTTCCGGCCAAAACCCGCCATTCCTTCCAACACTTCCACCGGCGCCGCCGCCCTCCGCTCCACCACCTCGACACGCTTATATTCAACTATCCTATCTAAAATGTTCATTGCAACGAAATTAATTTTTCCAGGGTACCATAGGCCTTTCGGCTTTCCAGACTCTCCACCGCAGCAGCATACGCATCATCATAACCGGCGAACCCACCCGCAGAATAAAGCGCCATCGCGGAATTAGCCAGCACCACCGCGGACTGCGCCCAGCTCCCTTCACCCTTCAGGATCCGCACAAACAGCTTCGCAGCCTCTTCCACCGTATTACCGCCATAAATATCGGTAGCATTTACCATTCTCTTTCCTAATTCTTCGGGAGTGGCAATCCGCTCCCCCGCATTCGTGATCACCTTGGTATCACCCGTCAGCGAGATCTCATCATACCCGTCAAGCCCATGGATGATCGTAAACCGCCCGCTCGTCTGCTGTAAGAGGTAATTGTAGATCCGCGCCATCTCCAGGTTGTACACACCCACCAGTTGCGTCGCCGGAAAAGCCGGATTCACCATCGGTCCCAGCATATTAAAAAAGGTGCGGATACCCAACGCCTTACGGATCGGCCCCACCGCCTTCAAAGCCGGATGGAAAAGCGGCGCGTGCAAAAAACAGATGCCCGCTTCATCGATCTCCTTGCGCAGCTTGCCCGGATCGTTCTTATGCTGGTAGCCCAGTTGCTCCATCACATTCGAAGCGCCGCTGATCGTCGAAGCCCCATAGTTGCCGTGCTTGGCGACCTTGTGCCCCGTACCGGCCACGATAAAACAGGACAGCGTGGAGATATTGAAGGTGTTCTTCCCATCGCCGCCGGTACCGACAATATCGATGGTCTCCTGTCCGTCCAGGTCCACGCGGACGCAGAGTTCCAGCAACGCATCCCGGAATCCCTGCAGCTCGTCGATGGTGATGCTTCTCATCAGGTACACCGTGATAAAAGCCGCCATCTCACTGTCGTTGAATTCTCCCCGCGCAATCCGCGTCAGCACGTCCTTTGCCTGCTCCCGTGGCAGGACCTTGTGTTCGAATAAATATTGTAAGATCTTTTTCATAACGCCAACCAATTTTTCATTATCTGTTCTCCAGCCGGTGTCAACACACTCTCAGGATGGAACTGCACCCCCTGCACATCATACCGTTTATGCCGCAATCCCATGATCAATTTCTTTTCATCCCGCGCCGTCACCTCCAGCTCATCGGGAAATCCTTCATCGCTCACCACCCAGCTGTGATACCGCCCCACGTCGAAGGTCTCCGGCATTCCCTTAAAAACCCCGGCAGGCCGAAGCACGTTCACCGGCGTCGCCACCCCATGATATACCGTGCTCAGGTTGACCAGCTTCCCGCCAAAAGCCTCGCCGATCGCCTGATGACCCAGACAAACCCCAAGGATGGACTTCGAAGCCGCATACTCTTTTATCAGCGGCAGCAACAACCCCGCCTCGGAAGGGATCCCCGGCCCGGGAGAAAGAATGATCTTATCATAGTCCTTCACCTTTTCCAGCGGAAGGGCATCGTTGCGAACCACATCCACCTTCTGTTGCAGCAGCTTCTCCACCAGGTGCACCAGGTTATACGTAAAGGAATCGTAGTTGTCAAAAACAAGAATACGTGTCACGATAATTTATTTTGCTTCGGTTAACTGCGCCGCCCACCGGATAGCCGATTTCAGCGCGCCCAATTTATTATTCACTTCCTGTAATTCGCTCTCCGGCTTACTGGCAGCTACAACGCCCGCCCCCGCCTGGTAGGTCAGGGTATTGTTCCGGCTCAGCAGGCTGCGGATCATGATCGCATGTACACAACTCCCATCGAAACCTATAAACCCGATACATCCGCCATAATAGCTCCTCGACGTCGGTTCATACGCATCGATCAACTCCATGGCCTTGAATTTCGGCGCCCCACTCAGAGTCCCCGCCGGAAACGTCGTCGCCATCAGGTAGAAGGGATTGTATCCGGCCCGCAACCTGCCCCGCACCTCACTCACCAGGTGGATCACATGGGAGTAGAACTGGACTGTGCGGTATTGCTCCACATGCACGTCGTCACAGTTCCGGCTCAGATCGTTCCTCGCCAGATCGACAAGCATGACGTGCTCGGCGTTCTCTTTCTCATCCTTCAATAACCGGTCCGCCTCCTTCCGGTCGATCGCATCGTCCCCGCTGCGTTTAAAGGTCCCCGCAATGGGATGGACGATCGCCTCCCCATTCTGTAAAAGGATCTGCGATTCGGGCGAAGACCCCATCAGCTTATAGTCGCCATAGTCGAAGAAGAAGAGATAGGGCGAAGGATTGATATTCCGCAATGCCCGATAGACATTGAACTCATCACCCCGGAAACCCTGCTGGAATCGCCGGCTCAGCACGATCTGAAAAACATCCCCGCGATGACAGCTCTTGATCCCCTTCTCCACCATCTCCCGGTATTCGGCATCCGTCATATTCGACACTTCTTCACCCACCGCCTCGAAAGGATATACCGGTACGTCCTTGCTTCGGATCAGCGACTCCACGACCGGCAGCTCGGATTCCAGCCCGGCGATGACATTCTCACAGATAAACAGCTCGTCCTTGAAATGGTTGATCGCGATCACATACTGATAAAGCCGGTAGCGCATCAGCGGGATCGCCGGCCGTACCCCATCCGCGGATCTGTTGCCCGCTTTCCCATCCGCGGACCCGTTGCCCGCTGTCTCGCCCCGCTCCCGGAACTGCACCGTATCGAAGAATTGCACCGCGTCAAATGTCGTATACCCGAACAGTCCCTGCACGGCCCTTACAGTCTTATCCCCCGCCGGCTCGATCTCGAATCGCTGCATAAAATCCCACAACAGCTGAGGCGTCTCAGCAAGCTTCCCAAGCGGCTGCCGCTCCGGCGTCTGCCCCGGCAACTTGAACTCGATACTCTTCTTATCCGTGATCTCGATGCCGGCAACGGCATTGATACAGATAAAGGAGTAGCTGTTGTCCGCGGCATGATAATCCGTGCTTTCCAGCAGGATCGTATCCCGGAACCGGTCCCGCAGCCGGAGATAGATACCCACCGGCGTATAGATATCCGAGAGAAGCTTCTTACAGTGCGTTTTAATTGCGATCTTTTTCATAATGCGGCGGTCATGTAAATAAAAAAGGCCCCGTATATCGGGGCCCAAATATGGTAATAAACTATAGTAATAGCATTACTTGCCCCGCTTGGAGTTTGTATGCCACCACCACTGTTGATTAAATTTCTGATTCATTAGACAGCAAATATGGCAGCTTAAAACCATTTCGCCAAATTTTTTTATATTTAGTTATGCCTCCCACCCAGCCAACCCCGACAACTTCAACGCCACCGGTCCAACCATCGCCGCCTGCGTCGCCCCGCCCCCCGCGTCTCCTCTCCCTGGATTTCATGCGCGGCCTCATCATGGTCCTGCTGGCCCTCGAAGCCGCCGGTCTCTGGGAACATCTCCAAAAAGAAAGCGAGAACACCGCACTCCACGGCCTCTTCATCCAGTTCGCCCACCATCCCTGGCACGGCCTCCGCGCCTGGGACCTCGTCCAGCCCGCATTTATGTTCATGGCCGGGGCCGCCATGGCCTTCTCGCTGCATCGCCAGCAACGACAGGGCTACACCTGGAACCAGTCCTTTCGCAAAGCCCTGAAACGCTCCGGCTGGCTCTTCTTCTGGGGCGTGCTCGACTACGCCGTCCGCAGCAACGGCCTGTCCTTCGAACTCTGGGACGTTCTCACCCAACTCTCGTTCACCAGCCTCCTGGCCTTTCTCATCTTCCGCTGGTCCATCCCCGCCCAGATCGCCACCTGCGCCGCACTCCTTCTCCTCACCGAGATCCTCTACCGATTTACGCATATCCCCGGCTTCGATCAGCCGTTCACCGATCAGCACAACTTCGGCAACTATGTCGATCTCCTGCTGATGAACAAGATCAACAAAGGCGGCTGGGTCGCGATCAATTGCATCCCCACCGCCGTTCACACCATCGCCGGCGCCCTCGCCGGCAAACTCCTGCTTGGCCCCTCCCCCAAAAAAGTCCGCCTCCTCGGGCTATCCGGCATCGCCTGCCTCGTCCTCGGCTATGCGATCGATGCCGCCGGCATCACCCCCATCATCAAACGCATCGCCACCTCCAGCTTCACCATCGCCTCCCTCGGCTGGTGCCTGCTCGTCCTCGCCGCCTGCTACTGGTGGATAGATATCCGTAACCACCGCCGGCGCCTCGAGCTCTTCACCATCATCGGCATGAACTCCCTCTTCATCTATTTATTCTTTGAAATTGTCGGCGATCGCTGGTTCACCGGCTACGTCGGCGCCGTCACCAACGGCCTGATGACCATCGCCCATATCCCCGTTATCATCAAAGGCATCGTCACCGCCCTGTGCGTCTTCGGCCTCGAATGGGGCCTCTGCTACTTCCTGTACAAGAAAAAGATCTTCTTTAAGGTATGATACCCCACTGTCTCAACGCCCCTGCCCCCCGTTTGTCATAGAACTGTAAAATCCCCCATAATTGGAACGATCATTCCAAAAATGCCTATCTTTGTGGAACGATCGGTCCAAAATGCCTGTCGACAAAAAAAACAAACAATGAGCAAATTAGCAAACAAGGTCGCCGTAGTAACCGGCGCTTCCAAGGGAATAGGTGCACAAACAGCCAAAGGCCTCGCAGCCGCCGGCGCAGCAGTAGTCGTCAATTACTCCTCCTCGAAAGAAGGAGCCGATAAAGTCGTCGCCGACATCAAGAGCAAAGGCGGCAAGGCCGTCGCCATCCAGGGCGACGTCTCGAAGGCAGCAGACGTGACCCGCCTCTTCGCCGAAACAAAAAAGGCCTTCGGCGGCGTCGATATCCTCGTCAACAACGCGGGCATCTATAAGTTCACAACGCTCGAGGAAGTCACGGAAGAAGAATTCCACCGCCAGTTCAATACCAACGTCCTCGGTCTGCTGCTGACGACCCAGGAGGCGGTGAAGAATTTTGGCAACAACGGCGGTAGCGTGATCAACATCGGCTCGGCCGTCACCCGCATGACCCCCGCCGGTAGCTCGATCTACACGGCGACAAAAGGCGCAGTCGACGCCATCAGCGGCGTCCTGTCCAAGGAATTGGGCGCTAAAAAGATCAGGGTTAACTCGCTGAATCCCGGCATGGTAGAGACCGAAGGCACCCATACCGCCGGATTCATCGGCAGCGATTTCGAAAAACACCTCGCTTCGCAGTCACCCCTCGGCCGCATCGGGCAGCCCGGCGACATCGCCTCCATCGCCGTTTTCCTGGCCTCGGATGACTCCGGCTGGCTCACCGGCGAAACGCTGACAGCCAGCGGCGGTGTCCACTAAATAAATGATTAACTTTGCCTATCAGCTGGTAGGCAAAGTTATTTTCACCATGGCAAGAACAAAAGATTTTGATGAGACCGAAGTATTGGCGAAAGCGATCAAACTCTTCTGGCAAAAAGGGTACAATGGGACTTCCATGCAAGACCTCGTTGACGGCCTCGGTATCAGCCGTTCCAGCCTCTACGATACCTTCGGTGACAAACGCCAGTTATATCTGAAAGCATTGCAAAGCTACCAGCAGGAACAGTGCTGCGGCATAACGCAACTCCTCAACGGATCCATTCCGGCAAAAGCCGCGATCCGGCAGTTAATGGACATGACCATCCAGGAAATGATCCGCGACAAGCAGCATAAAGGCTGTTTTCTTATCAACTCCGCAGTCGAAACAGCCCACCACGACAAGGAAGCCAACGCCATCATCTGCCAGAGCGAACAGCAATTGGAGAACACTTTCTATACGGTGATCAGGAATGGACAAAACAACGGAGAAATTTCTGACAAAAAAGACCCCAGGGCACTCGCCCGCTTCCTCTACAATACCATCGTAGGCATCCGCGTCACCGGCAAATCTACTGCCGACAAGGCCGCCTTTGACGACATCATCCAACTGACGATATCCGTCCTGGACTAGGTGCCGGCCTTATAACACCCCCTTCGTACTCGGCAGCGCCAGACTCAGCGGATCCCGCCGGACCGCCATCCTGATCGCCTTGGCAAACGCCTTGAAAATAGCTTCTATCTTATGATGCTCATTCTCCCCCTTGCATTCGATATTCAGATTGCAACGCGCCGCATCCGAAAACGACTTGAAAAAATGAAAGAACATCTCCGTCGGCATCTCCCCGATCCGCTCCCGCCGGAACTCCGCATTCCAGACGATCCACGGCCGGCCGCCAAAATCGATCAGCACCTTCGCCTCGGCCTCATCCATCGGCAACGCAAAACCATATCGCTCCATTCCCCGCTTATCGGCCAACGCCTTTCCAAACGCCTCCCCAAGGGCGATGCCCGTATCCTCGATAGTATGATGCTCATCGATATGCAGATCCCCGTCCGCCCGGATCGTCAGGTCCATCTTCCCATGCCGCGCAATCTGATCCAGCATATGATCGAAGAAACCCAGCCCCGTTACGATCGCCGCCCTCCCATTCCCATCGAGATTGAGATCGATCTTTATCCGCGTCTCATTGGTATTTCGCTCATGCACCACATGCCGCAGTCCCAGCTTGAAGAATTCATAGATCTTACTCCAATCCGGCGTCTCGAGCGCGATGGCGCTTTCCAGGTCACGCCGGGAATCACTCACCTCCGCACCGCCAAGCGCCGGATCGTTATTCAGCCAGATGGCCTTGCAACCCAGGTTCTTCGCCAGCTGCACATCGGTGATCCGGTCGCCGATTACAAAGGAATTGGCCAGGTCATACCCGGGGTTCCCGATATATTTCGTCAGCATCCCCGTTCCCGGCTTGCGGGTCGGCGCCTTCTCCGCCGGGAACGACCGGTCGATAAAGATCTCACTGAACCGGATCCCCTCGCCCTCCAACGCCTTCAGCACGAAGTTCTGCACCGGCCAGAAAGTATTCTCCGGAAAGTCGGCCGTCCCCAGGCCATCCTGGTTGGTCACCATCAGTAATTCAAAATCGAATTCCCTGGCTATCCGCGCCATATACTCGAACATCCCCGGATAGAATTCCAGTTTCTCAAAAGAGTCTATCTGGTAACTCGGCGGCGCTTCTTTGATCAGCGTACCGTCTCTGTCGATAAATAGGATGCGCTTCATTTCGCCACGGGTTTTAGTGTCGCCCTCACCGCCTTCACCTGCGAAGGCAACACCGCCGTCGCCCTGTTCCCAAAGTTGTTCCGCACAAAGGTCAGCACATCGGCAATCTCCTGATCGGTCAGATCAGGATGCGGCGCCATGATACCATGATAGTCATCGCCTTCCACTTGCACACCCTGCATCCCGCTCAGCACGATCTTGATCAGCGCCACCTTGTCGCCAAGAACGAATTTAGTCTTCGAAAGCGGCGGGTTCATCTCCTGCACCCCAAGCCCATCCGCCTGGTGACAGGCCAGACATTGTTGAAGATAAACGGGCTTGCCCCTCTTGATCGAGGCAGCCGTTCCACCTCCCGCGGGAGCCGGCTTTTTGGTTTGGGCCATAAGCCCCGTCGCCAGCAAGAAAAGACATCCGCCCAGCATGGAAAAAAAAATGGATCTGCTCATAACATTATTTCTTGTAGGATATCTTCCAGATCGTACCCTTTGTATCATCGGTTACATACATCGACCCATCCGGTCCCTGCGCCAATCCACAGGGACGATAATCAACCCGGCCGGATGCCGTCTTTTCGGGTCCGCCCGAAAAATTATCGGCAAAGACTTCCCATTTGCCGCTGGGTTTACCATTATTGAACGGCACAAACACAACAAAATATCCCGCCTGCGGTTCAGGCGCCCGGTTCCAGCTGCCATGAAAAGCTACAAAAGCTCCGTTCTTGTACTTTTCTGGAAACTGGTTACCCGTATAAAACAGCAACCCATTCGGCGCAAGATGCCCCGGAAAGGCTACGATCGGGTCCTGGTACTGCTTGTCCGGCCCTTTTTTACCATCGCCGCCATACTCGGGACCCAACACCTGGCGATGCTGGATCTGATCGTAAAAGATATACGGCCAGCCGCAATTGGATCCCTTGTGCAGCTCATACATACACTCCGCCGGTAACTCGGCGCTCTGTTTGTCGTTCCAATATTGCGGAAACAGCGAACTCAGCTGGTCGCGGCCATGCTGCATAACAAAAAGGCTGTTCGTCTGCGTATTCCAGTCGAACCCGACCACATTCCTCAAGCCGGTGGCATAACGCGCGCCGGTGCCATAGGTCTGATTGGGTTGGTCGGCCTTGAATTCCCAGATGCCGCCCGCAGAGTCCAGGATCGGACAGGGCATCTGACCCGGTGATCCCTTCTGCCGGTCAGCCAGCTGACAGGCATTCGAATAAGCGCCGATATTTACAAAGAGATTGCCGCTATGATCCAGGGTGATCGCCTTAGCCTCATGCTCATGACGGCTAAGCAGCCCCGTAACGATTTTCTCCGGCTTATCGCCATCGACGACATTGTTGTTGGCATCCAGCTTGAACCGAAACACCTCTTCATCCGAAGAAGCATACAGATAGCCGTCACGGATAGCCATCCCCGTTCCCGGAAACGTCCCAAACCCGCTGATCTTATCCGCCTTGCCGTCCCCATTCGTATCCTCGAGCCGGTAGATACCCTTCCCATCCTTCAGCCGGGCCAGCTTAACAAAGATCGCTCCATTGGGCGCCACCGCGATATGCCGGGTCTTGCCGAAATTTTCGACTACCGTCACCGCGCTGAACCCCGTCGGCAGCTTAAGCTGACTGGCCGCATCCGTCGGCCTGACGGCATGCTTTCCGCCCTTTTTACCACCACCCCCGGCAAAGGCTCCCAGCCCCACCAGAAAAAAAATGACTGTCGTGACTATTGATCTCATAGTTTCTAAGTATTAACGGCCCGTAATTTAATCGAAAAAATCACCGCGCCAATCACTAATTTTTATCTTAGGCTTTCCATTCTTTAATTGATTTTAGCAACTCCGCATTCTCCCGTTCCGTACCCACGGTAATCCGCAAACACCCTTCACAAAGCTCCACCTTGCTGCGATCGCGAACCACGATCCCCGCATCCAGCAGATGCTGATAAGCCGCCCGCGCATTCCCGACTTTGACCAACAGGAAATTGGCGTCGCTGGGATAGACCCGTTGCACAGCTGGCAGCGCTGCCAGATCACGGCTCAGCTGCTCCCGCATCGTCACCAGCTGACGGATCATCTCGTTCACCTGCCCTACATCCTCCAAAGCCTTCAATGCCAGCTCCTGCGTGGCCTGGCTGATATTGTAGGGCGCCTTCACCTTGTTATAAATGTCGATAATAGCTTCACTCGCAAAGGCCATACCGAGCCGCAGCCCCGCAAGCCCCCAGGCCTTACTCATCGTCTGTAGAACAACCAGGTTGGGATAGTCGCTCAACTCCTGGATAAAGGACTTATGCCGCGAGAAATTGATATAAGCCTCGTCCAGGACAACCAACCCGGGAAAGTTATTCAAGACGATCTCGATATCCTGGCGGTTAAGCGAATTGGCCGTCGGATTATTGGGGCTGCAGATCCAGATCAGCTTCGTATGCTCGTCCACCAGGTTCTCCAGATGCACAAGATCCAATTGAAAATCATCCAGCAGGACAGCACGTCTCACCTCGATATCGTTGATATGCGCGCTCACCTCATACATCCCATAGGTCGGCGGGTTGATGATCACATTGTCCTTACCCGGCACACAAAAAGCCCGGTATAGCAGATCGATACATTCATCACTT
The DNA here is from genome assembly GCF_036500295.1 of Puia sp. NCBI lineage: Bacteria > Pseudomonadati > Bacteroidota > Chitinophagia > Chitinophagales > Chitinophagaceae > Puia > Puia sp. The sequence goes on from NZ_DASYCH010000042.1 coordinate 110,677, forward strand.
CCATTCCCCAGAAAAATATGCTGGGGCGGAATTCCCTTGATCCGGCTGATCGCCGCCTTCACGGCATGCTGATGCGGATCGGGATACCGGTTATACCATTTGGTCAGCGGCGAGCCAAGACTGTTCTCGTTGGCATCGATAAAAACCTTCGCCTCCCCCTGAAACTCATCCCGGGCCGACGAATAAGGAACCAATTCCCGGATGTTGTCGCGTAAAAGTTTATCTAAATTGAACATAATCTTATTTTTCCAATCTTACCCTGACCGCCTGCGCATGCGCCTCCAATCCCTCGGCCGAAGCCATCGCCTGCACCGCCCCGCCGATCGCCGCCAATCCCTCGCGGCTCAGTTGTTGAAACGTTATTTTCTTCACAAAGCTGTCCAGACTCACCCCGCTAAATGCCCGGGCCGCACCATTCGTAGGCAGCACATGGTTTGTCCCGCTCGCATAGTCCCCCACACTCTCCGGCGAATAATGCCCCAGGAACACACTACCCGCATTGACCACATCCTCCGCCAGCCGCTCGGCATCGCGACACGCAAGAATAAGATGCTCGGGCGCATATTCATTCAGCAGTTCCATCGCCTGAACATCGTCCTTTACAATAAAACTCCGGCTGTTCACCAACGCCTTCCGGGCAATGTCCGCACGCGGCAATAAGGCCACCTGTCGGTCCACCTCCGCCAACACCCGCTCCACAACCACCGCCGATGGGCTCACCAACACCACCTGGCTGTCGGCCCCATGCTCCGCCTGCGATAACAGATCGGCCGCGACAAATCCCGCATCCGCCGTCTCATCTGCATATACGGCCACCTCACTCGGCCCGGCCGGCATATCCATCGCGATCCCATCCCGCTGCACCAGTTGCTTCGCACAGGTGACATACTGATTGCCGGGCCCGAAGATCTTATAGACAGCAGGTATCGATTCCGTTCCATAAGCCATGGCCCCGATCGCCTGTACCCCCCCTACGCGAAAGATCCGCGTCATGCCAACCAGACCCGCCGCATATAATATCGCCGGATGTAACCGGCCCTGCGCATCGGGCGGCGAACAAAGGACGATCTCCCGGCACCCCGCTATCCGCGCCGGAATAGCCAGCATCAGCAACGTGGAAAATAACGGCGCCGTCCCCCCGGGAATATAAAGGCCGACTTTCTCGATGGCCACCGCCTTCCGCCAGCACCGGACTCCCAGCATCGTTTCCACGATCTCTTCTGTCCGCTCCTGCCGCCGGTGAAATGTCTCGATATTCTCCTTCGCCATCCGGATCGCCGCCTTCAACGCATCCTCCAATCCTTCTCCCCCCGCGGCGATCTCGGCGGCGCTGATCTCCATCCGCTCCGGCGCCACCTTGTCGAATTGCAGCGAGAACTTCCGCACCGCGGCATCGCCGCCCGACCGCACTTCGCTCAGGATCGCACCCACCGTCTGCTCCAGCCGCGAAACATCGATCACCGGCCGCGTCAGCAAGGCCCGCGCCGCCACAATACCCGTCTCCCTGATATCAGTTATCCTCATATCACCATTTTTTCTATCGGCACCACAAGAATACCCTGCGCACCCGCATCTTTTAACCGTTCGATAATCTCCCAGAAATCGTTTTCGCTAAGCACGCTATGCACACTGCTCCACCCCACCTCCGCCAAAGGCAACACCGTCGGACTCTTCATCCCCGGCAGAAGCCGGATGATCTCCTGCAGCTTGTCATTAGGCGCATTCAATAAAATATACTTGTTATTCCGCGCCTTCTTCACCGCCCGGATCCGGAACAGGAATTTTTCCAGCAGTTGCCGCACCTCAGGGTCAAGCCGCTCATTACGGATCAACACCGCCTGACTCTTCAACACCGTCTCCACTTCCTTCAATCCATTCATGAACAACGTACTGCCGCTGCTTACCAGGTCGACGATCGCATCCGCCAGTCCGATACCCGGCGCAATCTCAACCGACCCGCTGATCTCATGGATCTCCGCCTTTATCCCGTTCTTATCCAGAAACTGCCTGAGCAGACCCGGATACGTCGTAGCAATCCGCTTTCCATTCAGGAACTCTACACCATCATACTGCTCCCCCCGGCCTACCGCCACGGACAACCGGCATTTCCCAAAGCCCAGCTGCTCGACGATCTCCGCCTTCTTGTTCTTCTCATAGAAGACATTCTCACCCACGATACCGACATCGGCAACCGCATCCTCCACATACTGCGGAATATCGTCATCCCGCAGAAAATAGATCTCCATCGGGAAATTGTCACATTCGGTCTTCAACTTGTTGACCCCGTTCTTCAGGTCGATGCCGCAGTCTTTCAGCAGCTTAACGCTCTCATCGTATAAACGGCCTGATTTCTGGATAGCGATCTTTAGCTTGTTCATAATAAAAAAATTGGGGCCTACCTTTCGGTAAGCCCCCTAGTAATTTATGTTCTTGACAAAACATCACCGGCCTACCTAAGGTAAGTATGCATGATGGTGATGACGTTGTTGGTTAAATTGCATTTCGTGCCCAAAATTAATGTTCAAAGGCCAATGTCCAAAATTAATTTTTCTTTTCTACCGGCGCCTGCACCTGGCTTGCCTGCTTCTCCGCATGCCGGTACTGCAGGAAATAATAGATCGCCAGGATCAGAAATATCTTCGAAAGGATAAAGACCGCGATAAACAACGACCGCCAGATCTTATGCACCCGGATATGATTCGACGTCTCCTTTGCCTGCACGTATTCGGGACCATGACGCCGGTATTCGCGCCTTGTACTGTGCGGCAGGGCCGGTACACCCCTCAGCCGGTCCTCCACCTGCTGCCGTATCTCGGGCGGCGGCGGGATCTCGTTGTCGATCGAGAACAACTCGAGATGATACTCGAAATCAAGTAACGCGTCCTTTAATTCGGGAAAATGCGGCAACAACTGCTCGAATTCGTCCACCTCCTGCTGTGTGGCCAGACCCAAGGCATAGCTTTCGACGATGCCGCTTTGCATATACAATTCTATATTCAACCCAGGTTTTTTCTGATCATTCCAAGACATTCTCTGAGCAGCCTGCTGACATAGGCCAGATCCTTACCGGAATGAAGCGCCAGATCTTCCTTGCTCCGTCCATAAAGGAATAATTCCCGAAATACCCATTGATGCTCGGGTGGCGCATCTTCCAACAGCAAAAAGTAAAGCGCTGCCGTCTTGGGGCCCCTTCTAAGATTGGACGCCGCCAGCTCCGCTGAAGATGGGCCATCGGCCTGACCTTTATTTTGAATATACTCCAGGATGATCTTTCTGGACTCTACCTGCAACCAGCAGTACACGCTGAGGCTGGAATCGAATGCCTCCTGCAGCTGAAGGGTCAGACGGGAGAAAATATCCACCAAAAGGGTTCCGGCTTCCGTTCGGTCGGGTACAAACTGTAAAATATAGCTATACAACATCCCGCTGTACCGCGAATACAGCAATTCGGCGGCTGGTCGCTCGCCGCCATACAGCTCACTTCTTAAAATGTCTTTCGTGATCGTTTGATCCAAAATAGATAGGTTTTGACCATTGAAGGGTAGAAGTATGCTAAAATAAACTAATATTAAATATAAACCATTAGATAATTTATCAGTAAAACACCTGCAAGCCCGGTCACCGAAACGATCGTCTCCATCACCGACCAGCTGCGGATCGTGTCTTTTATCGATAAATTGAAATATTCCTTGAACATCCAGAACCCGCCGTCATTGACATGCGAGAAAAGCAGGCTGCCCGCGCCGATGGACAACACCATGAGGTTGGGATCGACATGCAGCCGGCTCATCAACGGCAATATGATCCCCGCGGCAGTCAGCCCCGCCACCGTCGCCGAACCCAGGCAGACCCGGATAATAGCCGCGATCAGCCACCCCAGCACCAGCGGAGGCACCGGCCACTCCTGCAGGACAACGGCAATCTCTTTACTCACGCCACTGGCCGTAAACACCTCCTTCAGGGCGCCTGCCCCCGCGATGATCAGCAGGATCATGCCGATATCCTTCACCGCCCCCTCATAAATACGCATGATTGCCGGCACCTTCATCCCCCGGCGGATCCCCAACAACCAGGTCGCTAAGCCAACCGCGAGCAACAGGATCACCGAAGCATCATTGAAAAAAGCGAGTACCGCCAGACCACCCGCCGGCAGGTTCGCCTTCTGCGACACGATCGTCGTCAGCATCAGCAACCCTACCGGTAACAGGCTGCAAAGCAGGCTATTGCTCATACTCGGCAACTGGTCATCCGGCTTTTCTGCAGCAACCAATCCCTCCAGCGGCCGGGCCACGATATGTTTTAACGTCCGCGAATAGAAAAGCCCCGCCAGGATGATCGCCGGGATCGCAACCATCATCCCGAACAACAGGGTCTTGCCCATATTGGCATGGAACATCCCAACCAACGCCGCGGGCGCCGGATGCGGCGGCAGAAAACCATGCGTCACCGACAGCGACGCAAGCATGGGTAACCCGATATAGATAGCCGGCAGTTTATACTTGTACACGACCGAAAAGATCAGCGGCACCATCAGCACAAACCCCACATTGTAGAACAGCGGGATACCGATGATAAAACCAGTGATCATCAGCGCCCACTGGATATACTTCTCGCCAAACGTGTTCATCATCGTCGTGGCGATCCGCTGCGCGGCGCCGCTCTCGGCCACGATCTTTCCAAGCATCGCCCCCAGCACGATCACGATCGCCAGTTGCCCCAGCGTATCCCCGATGCCCTTATACACCGCGCCCGCGATCTTATCAAAAGGAATTCCCAATAACAGCCCGGTCAGGATCGAGACGACAAGAAAACTCAGAAAGGCATTGACCTTCCCCCAGGAAATAAGCACGACCAGCAGGAGAATGCCAAAAAGAACAAGCAGTAAATGCATAAGCAACCAGTTAATGGCTGTCCCGGCTCACTTCCGAACCGGAACCACCGCGCAGAAAATCCAGATCAGCACCCTCATGGGCCTGTAATACATGTTTGTGATAAAGTTGTACATACCCGCGGTCCGTACCCGGCACTGCCGGCGGCTTCCAACCCTGCCTTCTCTTCTCCAGCTCCGCCGCCGGAACATCCAGATGAAGCCGCCTTCCCGCCACATCGAGCTCGATCCAATCCCCATTCCGCACAAGCGCAAGCGCCCCGCCGATCGCAGACTCCGGCGAAACATGCAAGACCACCGTCCCATACGCCGTCCCGCTCATCCTGCCATCCGAGATCCGCACCATATCCGTAACACCCTGCTCCAGCAGTTTCTTGGGCAACGCCATATTGCCAACCTCCGGCATGCCGGGATATCCCACGGGTCCCACATTCTGCAACACCATGACCGAGGAGGCATCGATGTCGAGTTCGGGATCGTCTATCCGTCGATGATAATCTTCTATATTTTGGAAAACAACCGCCTTACCCCGATGCTGCATCAGGGCTGGTGTCGCGGCCGAAGGCTTGATGACGGCGCCATTCACGGCCAGGTTGCCCGTCAATACCGCGATCCCCGCATGATCGATCAGCGGCTCCTCATAGGCCGCGATCACTTCCCGGTTATAACAGTCCGCCTTGCCTTCCACATTCTCCCGGTGCGTACGGCCGTTCACCGTGATCGCATCCATATCCAGCAACTCCCGCAGTTCATTCAGGATCACCGGCAATCCGCCTGCATAAAAGAAGTCCTCCATCAGGAATTTCCCCGATGGCATCAAATTCAGCAACAGCGGGATCTGGCTGCCCAGCCGGTCGAAATCTGCCAGGTCCAGCGGCACACCGATCCGGCCGGCGATGGCAGTCAAATGGATAATAAAATTCGTACTCCCGCCGATGGCGGCATTCACCTTGATGGCATTCTCAAATGCCCGCCGCGTCAATATTTTGCTAAGGGTCAGATCCTCCTTCACCATCTCCACGATCCTGCGGCCCGACAAATGCGCCAGCACCTTCTTCCGGCTGTCCACAGCCGGGATCGCCGCCGCTCCCGGCAGGCTCAGCCCCAGCGATTCGACCATACAGGCCATCGTGGAAGCCGTCCCCATCGTCATGCAATGACCCGCACTCCGCGACATACAGCTCTCGGCATACAGGTAATCCGCATCGGATAGCTCCCCCCGCTTCCGCTCCTCGTCAAACCTCCAGACATGCGTTCCCGACCCGATATCCTTGCCCCTGAACTTGCCGTTCAACATCGGCCCGCCCGGTACGACCAGCGTCGGCAGATCCACGCTGGACGCTCCCATCAACGTCGAAGGCGTAGTCTTGTCACATCCGGTAAGCAACACCACCCCATCGATCGGATTGCCGCGGATGGATTCCTCCGCATCCATACTGGCCAGATTACGAAAGAGCATCGCCGTCGGCTTGAGCAGCGTCTCGCCAAGGGACATAATGGGAAACTCCAGCGGGAATCCGCCGGCTTCATAAACGCCGCGTTTCACCACCTCGGCGATATCCCGTAAATGTGCATTGCAGGGGGTCAGTTCCGACCAGGTATTACAAATGCCGATCACCGGCCGGCCATCGAAAAGGTCCTCGGGAAAACCCTGGTTCTTCATCCAACTCCGGTAGATAAAGCCCATCTTATCGGTTTTCCCAAACCAATTCCGGCTTCTGAGTTCTTTCATGAGATAAATATACCCAAACCGGATGAAATCCGGTTCGTCCGGCTAATTATCCGCCCTCATGTATTGCTTATAGCTATCGTTGATGTATACAAGAATATCGACATTGGCCGCGCGCCGGCAATAATCGTAGGAAGGCCGGTACCTCCGCATGAAGTCGACAAGGGAATCCCCCTTCAACCTGGTGATCTTGGTGACATAATCCCTGTTGTAGCGGGAGTCGACATAGTAATCCTCCTCCTCTTTCTCCAACCGCTTCTCCAGTTTGATCCGTTGCTTGGCCGCCGAAGAAGTATTGCGGAAGATGTTTAGCGTCACCCCGACCCCGTCCGCCCCCTGGCGGTCCCTCGCCATCCGCGGCGTGTTGTCATGATCATATACCCACGCATATTCCTTCCGGCGATCCATCGAATCCAGCTGGTAATTACTCAACTGACCCACCCTGACGGTTTGCAGCGTCTGCGCCCGCACATCCAGGTAGACCGTATAAGCCGCCGTCAGCAACGAAGCCGTTATCGTGACCGTATCGGCCTTGTAACCCACCGAAGAAAAGGAAATATGATCCCCCGGCGCCGCTTGGATGCGGTAGCTCCCATCCTCCTCGGACAGATCATACCGCTGCTGCGTAATGTTGTGAATACTAACCGAAATAAGCTTCTCGGTGCTATTGGCCTTGTAGATCTTGCCCGTCAAAAATTGCTGCCCGCTTCCCTGGAGAAAAGACAGTAAACACAGGATTAGTAAATAACTTATATATCGCATAAATCAGTCAGGAGTTCGCCAAGTTAGGTCTATTTCCGGTATCTTACTTCCGGGATGCTTTCAAGTTTTTGTTAAAACGCTCGTACTGATCTACATTTATAAGACCCAAATGGTTGACGTCTAACATATTCAATGTTTTGCTCATGAAAAAGACACTAACGGCCATCGCCTTATTGGCCATGCTCCATATTTCTGCAAGGCCCGCACCCGTCGCCTCCAAAGCAACCACATCCGTAGCCCCCAAACAGGAATTCTATACCATCCGCGTCTATCAGTTAAAGGATGCGCAGCAGGAAACACGCGTGGATAAATATCTGGAGACTGCCCTCATCCCGGCCCTTCATCGCCAGGGTATCGCGGACATCGGTGTCTTCAAACCGGTTGGTAACGACACGGCGGCCGTCCGCCGCATCTATGTGCTGATCCCGCTGAAAAGCCTCGATCAGTATACCAACCTCCCGGCCACACTCGCAAAAGACAGCCGCTACCTCGCCGATGGCAGCGACTACCTGAACGCCCCCTATGACAGCCCGCCCTATGTCCGCATCGAGTCGATCCTCCTCCAGGCCTTTCCCGATATGCCGCACCATACCGCACCCGGCGGCCTGAAAGGCGCCCCCGCCGAACGGGTCTACGAACTCCGCAGCTACGAAGGCCCCACCGAAAAATATTTCGCGAACAAAGTGCAGATGTTCAACGCCGGCGGCGAGATACCCCTTTTCCTTCGCCTGGACTTCCATGCGGTCTTTTACGCCAGCGTTCTCTCCGGCGCGCATATGCCCAATCTCATGTATATGACCAGCTTCGGGAATATGGCTTCCCGGGAGCAGCACTGGAAGGACTTCGTCGCCGATCCCGTATGGAAGAAATTGATTGCCGATCCCCAGTACCAGCACAATGTTTCGCATATCGATATCGTGTTCCTCCACCCCGCCTCCTACTCCGATCTATGACCTTTATAAAGGTTTTCACTTAGATTTCCTTACAAATAATTAAACAGGAAGCGGTTTTTCATGTCTGTTATATTTCCGTTATATCGGATTTTAGTGCACCTTCGCTTCCACTTACTCAAACTCTCTTCTCTGGTTAAGACTTCGCACACACTTTAGACCCGGCTAAAACTCCGCAACCTTGGTTAAGACATCGTAAGAATTTAAGGCCCGATGGGTAGCACTCTTTGCTATGCTAACTATAACCTCCTCCCTCGCCAAGGGAGACCTTACTTTACGGCCCGTCTGTAAGGATACCGACAGAGCCATTGTCCACGAGCTGTTCCGACACGAGTTCTACGGTTCCTGCCCCCAGTCCTATCCCGATGACGGGCTGTGGGAGATTTATGACAGCATGGAAACCCATGGTGCATTCGGCGCCTACCTCGTGTTCGACCACGACCGCCTCCTCTTCCTGCTGGAAGTGCACCCACCCGATCAGATGGATCTTGCCGCCGACGACCTTTCCCAACCCGGGACCATCGGCATCTATTGCTTCTACTCTTCCCCCGATGATCATATGTGCCTGCCGGCCCTCCGCGCCTGTATCGACGCCCTGCTCAACTCCCAGCCCACCCAATGCGTCGTCACCCGCGTCAACTTCGTGACAACCAAAGACCCCAGGGTCATCCTGCTCGAAAAAGCCGGCTTCCGCCGCCTGACAAAAAGCCCCGACAACGCCGCAATCTTCTATTGCAATGGCGACACCTTCCCCATCCTCCGCAAAACCGCCAGCCGGCGGCATACCTTCGTCGAATAATATCAACAGGAAATACTATTTGTCTTTCCCCATGCGTTAATCTTGACACCCTTGAAAAATAGTCTTATCGTTATGAAACACGCAGACAAGCCGTTTATCGGCATCCTGATCGTCTCCATCGCCCTCCTCTATGGAGTCATCGCCATGTTGAGCTAACCTCGCTCCATGGACAACATTCTCATCCGCGACATCCAGCCTGCGGACAACCCCGGCGTAGCCGCCATCATCCGGCCAAGAAGGCATTTGCGAAATGGTAAAAATGTCTCTCGACCCCTCCGCCCGCGGCCTGGGATTGGGTAAACAACTCATTGAAAAGTGCGAGGAATTCGCCCGGCAGGCGGGCTATGGTCAGATGTATATCGAAACCATGCCCCAATTGGAAACCGCTATCTCCATATATGAGAAATTCGGCTTCCGGCGGCTGACCGCACCAATGGGCAACACGGGGCATTATGGCTGCTCCCTCTGGCTGTTGAAAGATCTTTAGACTCGGATGCTGAAAAAAGATCTAGAGAGCTACCCCTCGAATTCAAAAAGGGAGTGAATCAAAAACGGGCACATCAACTTGTGATAAATACGGAATCGGAATAGATCCAGATTCGTCAGGCGTTTAGGGGGGTGTGATCTGCGAGAACGTTTCCCGGCTCAGGAGGCCGGCTTCACTTCGTAGATCGGACTGAAAAGATACAATTTTCCCGTGGCTAACTCCATACATTGGTATCTTTTTCTTAATTTTTTTCCCTTTCGAAACACCCGGTTATCCTCCAGACTGAAACATCCACCCTCGGCTATCTGTTCTACAAGCAGCAATTCACCCGTGTTCTCGTCATATTTCTTAAGAACGCGCATCAGGTTCTCGTCAGCACAACTGCTGGCCGGAAGATTATGAAGACTCTTCTTAAGTGCGCTCAAAATATCGGGCGGAAATACGGAAAGTTTGATAAACTCCTCCAGCATCTTGCGGTAGATCGCCTTCCATTCCTTTCCATGAGAATTCACCTGATTCCCCCATTCCATAAACGTTACCAGGTGGGCCAGCTCATGGATCAGCGTGATCAGAAAGGAATAGGAATTCAGGTTGCCATTGACGCTGATGCGGTGATTGCTGGTGCGCGTGGCATGCCGGTAATCCCCAAGAACACTCTTTCGCTCCCGGGTGATCGTCAGATGAACATTATAATGGTTCAGATACTCCAGGATCGGCGGGGCAGCCTCCGAGGGGATCCACCGTCGCAAATAATCGAGCGGAGCTTCTTTCTTAGACATTTTTCGGGGATTTCTTACTCAGCTGCATGAGTATCTTCACCTCCAGCCAGGTGTACACGATATACAGCCCGAAGCAGCCGAAAATGGCATTGCGGCTCACCGACCGGCCCGCAAACCACGCATATATAAAGGTAGCCAACAAACAGACAAACATCTTGACCAGCAGGCTGCCATACATCATTCGTACGAAAGCATGCGGATTGGCATTACGTAAAGCTTTGGCATACAATGAAAAACTAACCGCCGTTACGCCAAACAACAAAACATTGCCCACCAGCAGGACCCGGTAGTCAAACCGCGCATCCGCAAGCTGCTGCCGGGCCACAACAATAAAAAGACTGGATACCACGAAAATGATCGCAACAGGCAGAAAAGACTTAAAACCGGCTTTATTTTCCATTTTTCTTTTTCGACCCCGCCTTGACCAGGTTGATCAGCAGGACCACTATTACCAGCAAAGGTAACGCCCAGGACAGGATTGGAAAAGAAAGCTTCAGCCATTTATCCGCCCTTACACCCAGAAACACAGATATCCCCACCGAGGCTACCACCTCCGTGCCCAGCCCCGCCCATCGGATCAGCTCCCGGCGACGGTCGCTGCCCCCTTCCGGAGACGAACGGCCCCCGCCAGTCCCCCCACCCTCATCAGGCTGGAGCGACCTCGACATTGTTTTTATACTCCTTCTTTACTTCCTGGGAAGATTTGACGGTAGAAGCACTCGACCCCGTAGACGCCGCGATCATATGGCAACCGCCATTGAAATTGGCCGTGGGCTCGATCTGCAGCTTCCCCGCTTCGATATTGCCGTTTAAGAAACTGCCACCCTTGAGCTGGAGCAGGTCCTTCACCTTGATCGTACCGGTCACCTTGCCCATGATATCCGCGGTCTGCCCGTTGATATCCCCCTGGACATTCCCATTGGCGCCGATGACAACCTTGGCCGAACAATGAATATTCCCTACCAGGGTACCGTCGATCCGCAGATCGCCATTGCTGGTGATATCCCCCTTCATGGTAGTGCCCGCGCCGATGAGGCTGGCGCTGGTGCTGACAGGCGCAGTGCCGCCCACTTCAAAAGAATCAGATTTGTTCTTTCCGTTAAACATAAATATGGATTTTAGTCATTTATTTTCTCAGGTTTCGGGATCTTCAACGTCGTCGTGTCCAGTTTCACTGTGGTATTCCCCTGTAATACATTGCGAATACTCTCCAGATATTGATCCTTATACCGGACCTCCTGCTCTAACGAATCCGTGCGTATTTTTAGTTCGCGCAGATCCTTGGTATTGCTCACATCGCCATACCCCGGGATATACAACTTCAGGGGGGTAAATACGATAAGCGCCACCGTAAGCCCCGTCAACAGTACAAAAATCGTGCAGAGAACGGTATAGACACTAAGCCGCGATAATTTAAAAGTAACCACCTCCTCATAGGTATCATCATTCATAACTACCAGGCGGTAGCGATTTTGGAGGCGCTTCAGAGTGGAATTGGCGTCAAATTTAGCCATATTGGATTAATTGGTACAATCTATGCCGGACCAAAAGGCCCGGGTCCGATAAAGATAGCAAAATAAATTTCCCTAAAAAGAGTTAATTGTAAGGCGTCGGCGCTTTATTTGCAACCGGTTTCTCAACTTGATCATCTTGGCTTATCGTAAGATTTTGCTCTTAGGGGTATTTGCGTGTCTTTACCTGGCCCTCCGGGCCCAGGACGGCGTGGACTATACCCTCACCCATCCAAAAAAATTCGAGAACCGCACCCTGGCCGCGGAAACCTCCAACAGTGGCAAAAAAATAAAAAAGGTCCGCCGCTTCATCCAGAACACCATCACCCACTATAACTACTATTTCAACGCCAACGAAAAGCTAAAAATGATCCTTGCCCGGGCCAGGGCATCCTTCAAAGACGACTATACCCGGCTCCTCCCCTTCTATAATTACAGCCTCGACGCCACCCTCGCCCAAAAACGCGAACTGGACTCCGTCATCTATAAATGCACGATGGGCATCCTCATCCACGATACCCGGGATGACTGGATCGACAATCTCTACCTGCTCATCGGCCGGACCTACTATCTGAAAAAAGACTTCGACTCCGCCTTTATCACCTTCCAGTTCGTCAACTGGGCCTTTGCACCAAAAGACAAGGATAACAACGACCAGCCCATCGGCAGCAACTATAACCGGGATGAAGGCACCAGCGCTGACAAGGTCGCGACAAAAGAACATCCCAACGTCGCCCAAAAAGTATTCTCCCTTCCACCCAGCCGCAACGATGCGCTCATCTGGAAGATCCGCACCTATATCGCAAAAGATCAGTTCGCCCAGGCAGCCGGCCTCATCGAGATCCTCCTGCATGATCCCCTGTTCCCGCCCCGCCTCGAACCCCACCTGATGGAAGTAAAAGCGCTCTGGTTCTACCGGCAGGATATTTATGACAGCGCAGCCATCTTCCTCGAAAAAGCGCTGCCCGCCGCCGAAGACCGCGAAGAGACCGCCCGCTGGGAATATCTCATCGCCCAGCTGTACGAACACACCGGCGACAGCTATCATTCCAAACTCTTTTACGAACGGACCGTCAACCATACCTACAACCCCATCCTCGAGATCTACGCCCGGCTCAACGCCATCCGCCAGAACAAGGAAGGCGGCGAAGATTATATTGCCCGCAACATCCAAGCCCTGGTAAAAATGGCCCATCGCGACCGTTATGAAACCTATCGCGATATCATCTATTTCACGGCCGCCCAGATGCAACTGGAACGGAATAACAAGCCCGGCGCCGTAGCCTTCCTCCGCCAGTGTATAAAATACTCCGTCGGCTCCACGAACAACCAGCGCAACAAGGCCTTTTTACAGCTGGCCAATCTCTCTTTCGAAGAAAAGGACTACCGCGGCGCCAAAGGGTTCTATGACAGCCTCACGCTCACGGCGGCCGAGATGTCCACGATGGGTGACATCAGCTGGCTGCCCGATCGCAAAGCCGCCCTCACTATCGTCGTCCGTCAACTGGATATCATCGCCCGCCAGGACAGCCTCCAGCGCATCGCCGCCCTGCCCCAGCCCCAACGCGACGCCCTGGTAAAGAAAATGGTTCGCACCCTGCGCCGGCAACAAGGACTCCGCGACGAGGCAGACAGCAACTCGATCTCCAATTCCCCGTTTCCGTCCAACTCCAACACCGTTCCCGATCTGTTTGCAACCGGTAGCGCCGGAACGGAATGGTATTTCGACAACCAAAGTCTCAAAGCAAAAGGCTATTCCGATTTCAAGACAAAATGGGGCAACCGGACCAATGCCGATAACTGGCAGGTCGCCTCACTCGCCCGCAATAACATCGGCGCCCGCTCCGGCAACCGGGCCACCCCCGATCTGTCGGATAGCGCAAGCCGCGCGGCACTAAATACCACCATCGACTTCAAATCCCTGCTCGCCAAGCTGCCGCTGACGCCCGAAAAAATGAAAAAGTCGATGGATTCCATCGAAGCCGCCCTCTTTATGCTGGGCCACACCTATCAGGATGGCATACCCGATTATCCCTATGCCATCAATGCCTACGACAGCCTGCTGGAGAAATTCCCCGAGACCCGCCGCCAGGAGGAATCCCTCTTCGGTCTCTATTACTGCTATAAGAAACTGGGCGACGAAGAGAACGCCCGGCGCATCCTCGAGTTGATGAACCGGAAATTCCCGGGCGGCGCCTTCACCGCCCGCCTCGACAACCCCGACTCCGCCGGGAACAGCGTCAGCGCCCTGCAAATAAAAGCCACCCACCAATACGAAAAGGTGTATAATGATTTCATAGAAGGCCGCTTCGACGAAGCCGTGGAAGAAAAACGAGTGGCCGACAGCCTCTACGGAGACAAATACTGGACCCCGCAGCTGCTCTATATCGCCTCCGTTTATTTCATCCGCAGCCGCCAGGACGCCCAGGCAAGAACGGTGCTCACCGGGATCACCACCAAATGGCCAAAGACCCCCATGGCGGCCAAAGCAACCACCCTGCTCGACGTACTCAACCGGCGCAGACAGATCGAAGACTATCTCACCCGGCTGCAAGTCACCCGCGCCGTCGATGACGATACCGTCACCGTCGCCCCCCAGATCGACACCGCCGCCCAGGGCATCGCCAACCGCAGGCCCCGCCTGGTCCGCAATGACTCCAACATGCTGATCAAAAATATCCCCGGCAATAAGCCCACCGTCGGCGCCCCCGGCGATAAGCTAAAAGCCGATACCGCCAGCCTGAACAAGATCAATATGGACGCCGGCCGCCTCGCCAGCCTCCACCACCTGCAGGATTCCCTGCAGCAGGCCATGGCAAAGGCAAGTGCCGATTCCCTGCAAAGCGCCATCCTGAAGCGGAAAGCCGACTCCATTGCCGCCACCGTAAAGAAATTACAGGCGGACAGCGCTCAATTGGCCGCAAAATTGCGTAACCTTAATTCGGCATTCACCCTGACCCCCGACCAGACCCATTCGGTCATCATGGTCATGGATAAAGTGGACCCCGTATACGTCTCGGAAGCGGCCAATGCCTTTAGCCGCTACAACACCGAAATGTTCTACAGCAAGTCCCTGAACACGGTCAATGCCGCCCTCAGCGACACGTTGAAGTTGATGATCATCAGCAAATTCGCCACCGCGAACGAGGCTCTTGAATACATGAAGAATATGAAAGCGCTGGCCCCAAGAGAGATCGTCCCCTGGCTGCCCGCGGGAAAATATACCTTCCTGATCATCTCCACTTCCAACCTCGAGCTGTTGTTGAACAACAAGGATATGCCCGCCTACCGGAAATTCCTGCAGGCCGCCTATCCCAATGTACCCTTCTAGTGTAGTTACCACTTTTGAAAACATTTAACACGGATTAAACTACCTTGCGGAAGTCGTCCGCCGCAGGGTCGCCGGCAAACATTATTACAACAATTCCCAATATGTCGTCCAAACTCATCCGTATTTTCTGGAAGGTGTTCTTTTACGGGTTAGGGGCCTTTATCCTCTTTCTCGTACTCATCAATCTGGGTGTCTTCGGTTCCCTCCCCTCCCTTAAGGAACTGGAAAACCCCTCCATCACCCTCGCCACCGAGGTCTTCGCCGAAGACGGCACCCCCATGGGGAAATATTATAAGGAAAAAGGCAACCGCAGCAACGTAGAATTCAAAGATATCTCCCCCAACGTCGTCAACGCCCTCGTAGCCACCGAAGACGAACGCTTCTATGATCACTCCGGCATCGACGGCTATTCCGTCATGCGCGCCGTCATAAAGCTCGGCCGCGACGGCGGCGGCAGCACCATCACCCAGCAACTGGCAAAAAACCTGCTCGACCAGGGGTCTAAGAACATCGTCCGCCGCTTTATCGAAAAGCTGAAGGAATGGATCATCGCCATCAAACTGGAACGAAATTTCACCAAGCAAGAACTCCTGGCCCTCTATCTCAACGAAGTTCCCTTCGGCGATAATGTCTACGGGATCCGCAACGCCTCCCGCACCTTCTTCCAGAAGGAGCCCGACCGCCTGTCCGTCGATGAAGCCGCCGTCCTCATCGGCATGCTGAAAGGCAACACCATCTATAACCCCCGGAAAAACCCGAAAATGGCGATCGAACGCCGCAACACGGTCATCAATCAGATGGTAAAGAACAAATACCTCAACGATACCGAAGCCTCCAGGCTAAAATCAAAACCCATCGATCTCAGCAACTATAAGAAAGTGGATGAGAACAACGGCCTCTCCCCCTATTTCCGCGATGTACTCCGTACCGATCTGCAAAAATGGTGTAAGCTCCACAAGAACCCCGCCACCGGCGAGCCCTATAATCTTTACACGGACGGCCTAAAAGTATATACGACCATCAACCCCCGGATGCAGATCTACGCCGACGAAGCGGTAGCCAAACAGCTCCCCATCCTGCAACGCAACCTCAGCGCACAATACGATGTCCGCAAAGGCCTCATCTGGAAAGATCATCAGAATATCCTCGAAGCCGCCATGCGCAACAGCGACCGCTGGCATAACCTCGAGGACGACGGCCTCACCGACGCGGAGATCCGCAAAACTTTCAGCCAGCCCATTTCCATGAAGATCTTCGCCTGGAACAGCAAACGCGAGAAAGATACCGTGATGACCCCGCTCGATTCGATAAAATATCACCAGTCGATGCTGCAGACGGCCTTCATGGTCATGGACCCCGTCACCGGCGCAGTAAAAGCCTGGGTCGGCGGCATCGATTTCAAGACCTATAAATTCGATCACGTCAATGTCAATACCAAGCGACAGGTAGGCAGCTCGATAAAACCCTTTCTCTACAGCCTCGGAATAGAAGACTTCAACTTCACCCCCGAAACCGAATGCCAGACCAGCCAGCAATATTTTCCCGGCTTTGGCTATGTCCCCGCCCGCCCCGATAAACACGAGGGCGGCACGATGACCATGGCCTCGGGTCTCGCCTGGTCCATCAACGGCGTCGCCGCCTATATCATGAAAACCGTCGGCCCAAAACGCTTCGCCGAATACATGAAGCAAATCGGCATCCCGACAAAGATCGATCCCTACCCCTCCATGGCGCTGGGCACCTGCGATCTCTCCCTCTTCGAAATGATGTGGGGCTACACGATGTTCCCAAGCGGCGGCTATAGCACAAAGCCTTATTATATCTCCCGCATCGAAGACAAGAACGGCAACGTCCTCGACCGCTTTGACACCGAACGCAAGGAGGTGATCAGCCAGGGCACCGCCTATACCATGGCCCGGATGATGCAGGGCCCCGTCGACTTCGGCACCGCCGCAGGCCTCCGGAATCGGTTAGGCATCTCCGAAATGGGCGGCAAGACCGGTACCACCAACGATAACGCCGACGCCTGGTTCATGGGCTATACCCCGCAACTGATGGCCGGCTCGTGGATCGGCTGCGACGACCGCTTCATCCACCTCGAAAGCGGTCTCGGCTACGGCGCCCAGGCCGCCCGGCCCATCTGGGAGTACTTCTTCGCCAAAGTCCTCGCCGACCGCACCCTCGGCATCGACCGCCAGGCTAAATTCATCCAGCCCGAGAACGTGCGCAGGGAAATGATGTATGACTACATGAACATCGAAAAAACCGCTCCCCCCGGCGCCGAAGGCGGCATCCAGGGTAACGGCCGGCCCAACCAATACATCGACACCAGCCCCCCCACCGTGCCCGTAGATTCCAAACTCTCGCCGGAAGAACAAAAGATCCTCCAGGAAGCCAACAAAGGCGGCAACCGCACCAGCAAGGAAGGTTCCGTGAAGATCACCGTCACAGACGCCGACAAAAAACCACCCGAACCACCCAAAAAGAAAGGCTTCTTCAAACGCCTCTTCGGGAAAAAGGATAACTAACAAAAAGGCCGGCTTAACGCCGGCCTTTTCACTTACTTCGCCTTATTCAAATGCGCCCGTAAGAACCACGCCATCTTCTCATGCCCCTCCATCAACCCCGTAATGTAATCACTCGTACCGGCATCGCCGTACTCATTGGCAAACCGGTTGATGTTCTCACGCAGGAAAATAATGATATTCTCATGGTCCGTCAACAACTCCTTGATAAAGCCAGGACTGTCGTTCCGCTCACCCAGCTTCTCCGTGAGATGCGTCAGCGACAGAAAACTCTGCAGCGTTGCCGGCGCATAATGACCCAACTGACGAATCCGCTCCGCAACGCTGTCCATCACCTCATCAAGCTGCTCATACTGCTGCTCGAAAAAGATATGCATGGAATGGAAATCCGCGCCCTCCACATTCCAGTGAGCATTCCGCGTCTTGGTATACAAAAGGAACTCATCCGCGAGTAACTTGCTTAATTCAACTGATACAGCCTGAAGATTTGCCGGAGTGATGCCAATGCTTGCGTTCATGGTTTTTATTTTTTAGATTTTTGAATACAACCGTTCAATTTGTCCCACTACCGGACAACGGATCGTCCGATACCGAACACTTCCATTTGTGATAAAAAAGTTAATGCCGTTCACAATCAACCGCTTACGCCCTGTAACAAGTTTGGCATTGCATTCGTCTTATAGAGTACAGCTAGCTAGAAGAGAAGAATCAATTTGTAAAATCAGCAAACAATCAAAAATGAAACGTTTATCTATCGCCGTTATACTTTTCATAACAGTATTCGGCAGCTCGTACGCAAGTCCAATTTTCGGCACGGAAGAACCTAACTTCGTCGGCGCAGATCATTTCCTCCGCCAGTTCCCCCAGGCCACGAACATTAACTACAAAGTTAAGGGACAATTCACAGAAGTCAATTTTATGTGGAACGGCCTGAAATTGCAGGCCTACTACGACCGGGAAGGCACTCCCCTGGCCACCACCCGCACCATCGACCGGGTCAACCTGCCGGTAAACGTCCTGCTCAACCTGCAGAACCAGTATCCCGACGGCGTGGTCACCTCCGCCATCGAATATACCGACACAAACGACGGTCTGAGCTACTACGTCACATTGACCAAACCAAAATATACCTACCTCCTGCATGTTTCTACAAGCGGAGATTGCAGTGTTTTCAAAAAAATGAAGAATTAATCCTGCCCGGGCTGCCGGACCGCCATTTCATCCTCGGCGTCCGGCGGCCTTTTCTTACCCAGTACATCGATCCGCACCCGGGTAAGCCCCCTCCCGGCATATCCCAGTCGGACAGCAGCGGCCCGGCTAAGATCGATAAGCCGCTTGTTGCGGGGATGCATCTTATCGTTGATCCGGACAATAACAGACTTATGATTACGGAGATTGGTCACTCGGACCCAGGTATGCATCGGAAGCGTGTTGCTGGCACCCGTGAGTTTGTCCTGCGAAAAGATCTCATCGGTATACGTCTTCCGGCCCTCGAACTTGTTGGCGTAAAAACTGGCGACCCCATACTGGACCTTGACTTCGGCTGACTTATGATGCTGCCCCTTGTGCGCCGCCGGCACCGAGTCCCGGATAGGCTTTTCGTCACGGCCGTACACGGCCATAGGCAGTAAAAGATAGGCAAGTAATTTGGTTTTCATAAAATAACGGCCGGAGGCCGTTATGCCCGAAGGGCCATCATGGGCCCTACTAGGCGCCAAAGGCGCCGGTGCAGACCAGCCAGCCAGCCAAATGTAATTAAAATAAAGGCTTCATAGCAAAATATCTGTTCCTCAGCACCCTATCCTCTCCATAGATATCATCATAGAATTGGATCTTCCCTTTCTTGCCCTCGGCCGTAAAATATCGCAGATAGATCGGCACATGCGCAAACCCATAAACCGTATGCTTCTCCTGCCGGGAGATCCAGCTCTTCAAGGTATCCGGATGATATCGCATCGTATCGTTCCGGATCAGAAAAGCAGATAATTTCCGCCATTGCTGAACCCGTACACACCCGTGACTCAACGCCCGAAACTTGTTATCGAACATCCAACGGACATTGGTGTCATGCAGATACACATCGTATTTATTCCTAAAGTTAAATTTCATGACCCCAAGGGAATTATCATCACCCTGCCGCTGCTTCAATTGATACGGGAAGTTGTTCTTGTTCAGTCGCGCCCAGTTGATGGTCATCGGGTCCCGCACACTGTCATTGTCATCCACCACCATCAGGTTCTGCTTTCGGAGATAATCGACATTCCGCTTTATCGCCGGCAACATTTCCTTCATAATAATACTCGTCGGCACCGTCCACTGCGGGTAAGTCACAAAATTGGAGATCTCGCTGCTCAGCAGCGGTGTCCGCGTCTTGGGAGACCCTACGATAACCCTCGATTCGAGCGCGACGGTATCGTCATCCCTTACCTGTAGGGTAAAAGCAGGCAGGTCGACCCATACATAGGTACGGGGGAGCGTATCCGGTAAAAGCTTATATCGGTCCAGGTTGATCGCAATCCGCTTGAACTTCTCCCAATCGGAATTATCCATCAACGTAACGGTCTCCTGCGACGCCCTTCCGGTCACCTTCAACTTATTGGTCTCCTGATACTTACGAAGCGCACCCGCAAGGGTGGCCGTATCTGCCCGGGTCACCGAACTATCGATATACCCCACTTCCTGCAGTCGTTTGGTCAGCGAAGTATAGAACACGGCCGAATCCTTATACGGATAGTCCAGCCAGGTCAGCTTCCGAAAATGGGCATTGACAAGGAAATCCCCGAGATAGGCCTTTAGTGAATCATAACCCGGATGCCTGGGTTCGAGGCTGTCAAGTGCCCCCCGGACCCCGAACTGCCGGGCCGTCGCCAGCGTATGGGCATAAAAACTGTCCGACAATATCGAATCCTTTCGCAACGTAACGCTGTCATACTCCAACCGCCCCTGCTTCAGGTCCTTCACCAGAGTAAAAAACGCATCGGTCAACAGGATATCGGCCCGGTTCCAGATAGCCACATTCTTACGCGCAAGGGTATCCTCGCCGATGATCCTTTTGTAAAAGGCAAGCGCGTTATAATGATAATCCGTGGGGAAAAGGCCGTAATACTTGGAATCTTCGATAAAGGAAAGAAGACTATCGCCTGCCGGCAGCCATCTTTGTTTATCACTCCAGATAGCCTTGTATCCATTGCTGCCATAAATGCTGTCGGCCAGTTTACGGTAAGCCAACACCGTGGAGTCGTTCAATTTATCGCCATTGCCGGCGACATATAGGAGCATGGACTTCAGATCGGTTGCTACGTGTTCGTCCGCCTGGGCGGGGGTTTTCACTTCGTCCTTATCGATCCCCGGCTTCTTGTCGTGACAGGCCATCAGCACCATCGTCAAAAACACCGGCAGAAGGAAAAGAACGCTGCGCGTTCGGTAATTCATATATCCCCCAATATAATACAAGACGCTAATATTTCTAAGTGGAATCAGTTAATTTTTGCGCCCTGGCTATTTCCGCACCCGCGGCATCCGCTGTTCCAGTAGCCAAAGGTCTGCTAAAACGATAGCAGCCACGGCCTCCACGATCACCGGCGCGCGCAAAGCGACACAAAGGTCATGTCTTCCTTTCACCGAGAACGACTCCTGCTGCCCCGTTTCCCAGTTGAGGGTCTGCTGTTCCTTCGGCGTCGAAGAGGTCGGCTTTATCGCGATCCGCAGGACCAGTTCATTTCCGTTGGTGATCCCGCCGACCACTCCGCCCGCATGATTCGTCCGGGTCTTCCCCTCCATATCTTCGATTGCGTCGTTATGCTGACTGCCGAACATCCGCGCCGCCGCGAAGCCGGTCCCAAACTCCACCCCACGCACGGCCGGAATGGCGAACATCCCATGGGCCAGCAACGATTCCACCGAGTCCCAGAAGGGCTCCCCCAGACCGATCGATAACCCGCTCACCCGGCATTCTACGATCCCGCCGATCGAATCCTTGGCGTCGATGGCCTTCTGAAGTCCCTTATCGAGGTCGCTTTCGCCCCCGATCTCCAGGATTTTCGATTCTACCCTCACTCCGGACAGGATCTTCTTGGCGATCACCCCGGCCGCCACCAGCCCCACCGTCAGGCGCGCGGAAAATGGCCCACCCCCGCGATAATCCTCGAATCCGCCAAACTTGGTATGGGCGACAAAATCCGCATGCCCCGGCCGCGGCACGGCCCGCTGTTTCTCATAATCCCCACTCCGCGTGTTCTTATTCTCAAAGAGGATCGTGATCGGCGACCCCGTACTCGTATCATTAAAAAGGCCGCTCTTGAAGATCGGCAGGTCGTCCTCCTTCCTCGGCGTCGTCCCCTTCTGCATTCCCCCCTTCCGTCTTTCCAGGTCGGGTAGAAAGTCCTCCAACGGCAGCGGGATACCCGCCGGACATCCGTCGATATTGACCCCTACACTTTCCCCGTGGGACTCGCCAAAAATGTTGATCCGGAATAACCGCCCAAAAGTATTCATAGCTCTATGTTTACGTTTGCCCCCAATCGTTGAAGATCCCTGTAAAAGTCCGGGTAGGATTTATCAATGGCCTCCGCCACTTCGATCGTCACCGGTCCCCCGGCCTTCAACGCCGCAACGGCACAGGCCATGGCAATCCGGTGATCATGCCGGGAATGGACCCTCGCCCCCCGGATCACTCCACCACCCTGCACCCGCATCACATCCCCATCCAACTCGATCGCCACCCCCATCTTCCCAAACTCTTCCTGCAAAGTGAGCCCGCGATTGCTTTCCTTATGCGCCAGCCGGCTCACGCCGCTGATCGTCGTCACCCCCTTGCAATAGGCGGCCAACGCCACCAGTGGCGGGAACAGGTCCGGACAATCCGTCGCATTGAAAGAGAAAGCCTTTAGCCCCTTGTCGGACCTTTGGCGCCCCTCCCCATCGGACCGGCTGCGCCCCTCCCCATCGGACCGGCCGCGCCCCTCTGACTTGGGCGCCCGTCCGATTTCCGCCCGTCCGACTGCCGCGGGCCCGATCACCATCTCCGTCTCCCGGATCTCCACACTCGCTCCGCAATCACAAAGGGCCTGTAAGATCGCCTTGTCCGCCTGGGTCGACCATTCATCGAGTCCCCGGACACTGATTGGACCGGCAACGGCTCCCGCAACCAGCAGAAACGCCCCGCCACTCCAATCCCCTTCCACCGTATACTCCCGCTGACCGGCCAGCCGGTCAGCTGCAAACAAAAACTCTTTATAATCCCTATTCTCCACCTCCCAGCCAAAGTGTTTCATCACCTGCAGCGTAAGATCGATATACGGCTTGCTTTTCAGGTCCCTCACCCGGATCGCTGCCCCCTGGGCGCCCGCCGCCGCAAACGCAAACAGCAAACCCGTCAGGAATTGCGAACTCAACGAACCATCGATCTCGATGTCCTTCGGCTGTAATGGCCCCTGGATCTCCAACGGCAGCTTCCCGCCATTGGATACCACCCGGATGCCCAGTTGCGGAAAGATCTCGTCAAAAAAATCCATCGGCCGCTTGAGCAGGCTTCCCTCACCCCGCACCCTGATCACTTTATCACTCAACCCGATGATCGGAGCAAACATTCTTAATCCCAGTCCGCTCTCCCCGCAATTCACCTCGAGCCCCGCAGAAGCCGAAACCCCGTTGCTGCTCACCAGCAACGACCCATCCGCCATCTCACTCACCCTCGCACCCAGGTCGCGGATCACCCCAAGCGCAGCCTTATCATCGTTTGAATAACCCGGGTGACGGATGACCGTCTCCCCCGCTCTTAACAGCGCCGCCGCACAAGCCCGCTGCATGCTGCTCTTGGACGCAGGCGCCAGGATGACACCCGACAACAAGGAAGGTTCTATAGTCGTTTCCATAATCTAACGCGCTGTTATGATCGATTGTACCAGTTTTTCCAACTCCGTCAGCGGTATCGCCTTGACAACACCCTGCCCGACCTTATTCAACATCACATAATTCATCGTATCCTTAACCTTCTTCTTATCCCGGCGCAACACCTCCATCACCTCCTTCGGATCGAATTCCGCCAGCGTCGGAAGCCCATATCGCTTCAGCACATCGATCACCCGGTCCGTCTCCTTAAAAACCGTAAACTCCTCCGAGATCATACAGGCAGCCACCATTCCGATAGAGATGGCCTGCCCATGCGAAAGCTCATACACATTCTCTATCGCATGCCCAAGAGTATGTCCAAAATTCAACAGCCGCCGCTCACCGTGTTCAAACTCATCAGCCTCGACGACATCCGATTTGATGACCACATTCCGCCGGATCAGCTTGGCCAGGGCAGCCTTGTCCCGCTGATAGGTCGTCAGCTTGTTCTTCTCCAGTTCCCGGAACAAAGCGGCATCCCGGATGGCCGCATGTTTGATAACCTCGGCAAAGCCGTTAACCCATTCATCCTTCGGCAGCGATTTCAGCAGACTGTAATCATACAACAGAAACTGCGGCTGCCGGATCGTACCGACCATATTCTTGTAGACACCCACGTCGATCCCGTTCTTTCCGCCGATGGAGGCATCCACCATCGCCAGGATCGAGGTCGGCACAAAACCAAAGGAAAGTCCGCGCATATAGATAGCCGCGACATATCCCGTAATATCCGTCACCACCCCGCCGCCGATCCCGACCAGCACCGTTTTGCGATCCGCTCCCAGTTCGATCAGCTGCTCAACGATCGAATCAACCGTCGCCTGCACCTTATACTGCTCGCCCGCATTGATCACGATGGTATTCCATCCGCCAAAACGTTTCTGCTGAGCCGCAAAAAGATGCTCATCGGTGATCAACACCGTGTGATCCTTATCGACGAGTTTTTCCAGGTAGGCGAGATCCGCATCGAGATAGTAGGTCGTCGTCTTGCCGGAGAATTTGTATTGTAATTTATTCATGCGATTGACTCTTTGAACTTGTCCAATTCATGATCCAGGGTCTTTGTCTGATGATACTCTTCCTGCTTTCCGATAAAATCGATCACCTGGCGGACCCCGCTGGGACTCACCGAATAGGCAAAATATTCCTCCTCCCACGCAAACTCCGTCGTGAGTAGCTTCGCCTCGTTAAGCCAGTCCGCCGTCAAGGTCCGCATACTCCGGGTTACCTGCGCCAGGTTCTGCGACGGCATCAGTTGCAATAAACAATGGATATGATCATCTCCCCCGCCTGCCGCCAGCACCCTCAAACCCTTTTCCTCACCCTCCTTTTGCAGGTGGGCAAGAAGCACACGTCTCACCGGTTTGCTCAGCAGCGCTTCCCGCCGGCGTACACACCAGATGACGTGAACGTAGAGGATGACCATGGCTTCTAGGAGTTCATGATCTTGTTCTGATGGTTGATGGATTCCATATGCACCGCATCGTAATACTTGGTGATGAATTCCTTGCTCAGGTTGAGCTTCTCCCCCTTTGCAAACGCCTTCTCCAGGATGGAATTCCAGCGATTGGTCTGCAGGATCGTGATATTGTTATCCTTCTTGTAGGTGCCTATCTGGTCGGCGATGCGCATCCGCTGTCCCAACAGCTGGATCAACTCGTCATCGATATGGTTGATCTGCTCACGCAGTTTGGCCAGCGCATCGATAAATTCTTTTTCGTTGGTCGTCTCATGACGCCATTTGATGCTGTCCAGCAGTTCCGCCAGCTGCTCGGGCGTAATTTGTTGCTTGGCATCGCTCCAGGCCTTGTCCGGATCGATATGCGTTTCGATGATCAGCCCGTCCATGTCCAGGTCGATCGCCTTCTGAGCCACATCCAGCAGGATATCCCGTCTGCCGCTGATATGCGAAGGATCGTTGATCATCATCAGCCCCGGAGTCCGGCGCTTCATCTCGATCGCCAGATGCCACATCGGGGCATTCCGGTATTCCGTATTGCCATAGGAGCTGAACCCGCGATGGATCAGCCCGATCTGGTTGATCCCGGCCTTGGCAACGCGTTCAACGGCCCCAGTCCACAGCTCGATATCGGGATTGATCGGGTTCTTGATCAGCACCGGAACATCCACACCACGCAGCGCATCGGCTACTTCCTGCACGCTGAACGGATTGACCGTCGTCCGGGCGCCGATCCACAGTACATCCACATCGAAATGCAGCGCATCCTCTACTTGTTTGGCGGTAGCAACCTCCACAGCCACGGGCAATCCCGTAAGCCTCCTCGCCGTCTGCAGCCAGGGCAATCCCTTCGTCCCGATCCCCTCAAAGCTGCCCGGACGCGTACGCGGCTTCCAGATGCCGGCCCTTACAATATCGACCTTACCCGTCTTTGCCAACCGGGTAACGGTCTCGACGGTCTGCTCCTCCGTTTCGGCACTGCAGGGACCGGAAATGATCAGCGGGCGCTTTTTCCAGGCTTCCTGGACAATTTCCTTCGCGCTCTTTGTTTCAGTTGCTTCCATATAAATATACTTTTAATAGTCTTTTTCGCGCCTTCGGCCGCAGCCGTTAACGGCTGTTCGCATCATTCATCCGGATCCTTCTCCCCTTATAATTCTTGCCATCTATGGCGCGGATCATCTGCGTCGCCGACCGTTTGTCGACCTCGATCCAGGTGTTCATCTCCTTCATATCGATCCGGCCCAACACTTCCTTGCGCAGATCGCTCATATCCAGGATGAATTGCAGAAAGCTGGCTTTATAGAACCCATCCTTCGTGCCGAGATTGACAAACAACTTTGTATACTCTCCATCGGCGGTATACTCCCTTCCCCTCGTGCGCCCCTCATCCCTGCGTCCATATTCCTTCCGGTCTCCGCCCCGGGCATCCCGGTCCCGGCTCACACTTCTCTCCCGCACATTCAGGTCCTCCGCATTCTCGTAGTATTTCAGGAAGCGGTCGAACTCCATCGCTGCCACCCGCTTCAACACCTCTTCCTTGCTGATATCCGCAAACTTCTCGGCCAGCATCGGCACATAGGACTCATAGTCCCCATGACTGATATCGGCCTGCAGCAGCTTGTCCATAAATGAAAAGAACTGTTTCCGGCACACATCCTTCCCGCTGGGGATCTCCATCTTATGGAACGTATTCTGAACGATCCGCTCAATCTGCCGCAACTTGCCGATCTCCCGGCTGTGCACGATCGATAACGCGATCCCCGTGCTCCCCGCCCGGCCCGTCCGGCCACTGCGGTGCGTATATACTTCCATGTCATCCGGCAACTCATAGTTGATGACATGCGTAATCTCCTTCACATCGATACCCCTCGCCGCCACATCCGTCGCGATCAGCAGTTGCAGGGTCCTTTCCCTGAACTCCCCCATCACTTTGTCCCGCTGCTGCTGGGTCAGATCCCCATGCAACGCGTCGATATCATATCCCTCCCGCGTCAGCTTCTCCGCTATGTTCTGCGCATCGATCTTCGTCCGGGTAAAAATGATGCCGTAGATCCCCGGGTTGAAATCGATGATCCGCTTCAACGTCTCATACCGCTGATGCGCCGACGTCACATAATACTGGTGGTCGATATTCTTGTTCGCCGTATTGACCTTACCCACCGTGATCTCTTTCGGCGACTGCATGTACTTCTTGCTAACCCGCTTGATCTCAGGCGGCATCGTAGCGCTGAATAACCACGTAGCATCCCGTTTCGGCGTATTCTGCAGTATGAATTCGATATCGTCCTGGAAGCCCATGTTCAGCATCTCATCCGCCTCGTCCAGTACCACGAACTTTATCTGCTCGAGATTGATCGCCTTTCGTTCGATCAGATCGATCAGCCGGCCCGGCGTGGCTACCACGATCTGCACCCCCCGGCGCAGATCACGTATCTGCAAACCGATGGAAGTCCCCCCATACACCGCCAGCACATGCATCCCCGGAATAAACTTCTTGAAAAGCTCCACCTCGCTCACTATCTGCATGCAAAGCTCCCGGGTCGGACATACCACCAGCGCCTGCGGATATCGTTCCGCCACATCCACCAGTTGCAACAGCGGCAGGCCAAAAGCCGCGGTCTTTCCGGTACCCGTCTGTGCCAATCCTACCAGGTCCTTCGTTCCGCTAAGTAATACAGGAATAGCCTGTTCCTGTATGGGTGTCGGCTCCTTAAATCCCAACGCGTCAGTAGCCTGTACAAGCCGGGCATCCAGACCTAACCCTTCAAATGTCATCATACTTATCTAAATTTGCCGCAAAGGTACGGTATTTACGCCTCCGGGCGCCTTGAAAAATGCCCTCCAGCGTAAATACCACTAATGTCCTGGCCTTCGGCCGTCGGACCCGGCGGTCCGCCTTGTTACGCTGCTTCACCCGGTCGCATTTCCCCCCCGAACCCACTGAGTTTTACTTGATTATTCTCCTGATCTTATTGGCGTTTTCCATAAGCTCCCGCAAATAATCGGCATTCTCCTTTTCCAGACAGCTCTTAAACTTCCTCAACTGCGCGATATGCTCGTTCAATACATCCAGCACATGCTCCCTGTTCTGCATGAAAATGGGTACCCACATCGACGGGTTACTCTTCGCCAGCCGCACCGTACTCTCAAAACCACCACCCGCCAGTTCGAAGATCGCACTCTCCTCCTTCTCCTTTTCTAACACCGTGTTAGCCAACGCAAAAGAAGTAATATGCGAAATATGACTAATGTATGCGGCGTGCATGTCGTGGCTGTTCGCATCCATGTAAACGAAATGCATTCCCATCTGCCGGTACAGATCCTCCATGACATTCAAGGCATCGGAATCGCTCTTCTCCTTTTCACAAATGACACAGGACCTGCCTTTGAAGGCATCACGCACCGCCGCCTCCGGCCCACTGTATTCCGTTCCCCACATCGGGTGCATCGCCACGAACCGCCGCCGCATCGGATGACCGGCCAGACTCTCACAAAGCGCCTGCTTGGTGGACCCCGCATCGGCCACGATCTGCCGGTCATTGACAAGGTCCATCACCTGCTTCATCACCGGAATGGTTGCATCCACGGGAATAGCGACATAAATTAGTTCACTTTGCTTCACCGCCTCTTCCAGCGGCAAGATCTCATCTATCAAACCCAGTTCCAACGCGCGCTGCGCACTCGCCCCCGTCCGGCTAACCCCGATAACGCGACGCACCAGCGCCCGGTCCTTCAGGGCCAGACTAAAACTCCCGCTGATCAAACCAACACCGACGATCGTAACGGTATCGAATCTCATATCCCCGCTGATTTTATCCTGTTTATACTTTCTTTAATCTTCTCCACCGGCGTGCAAAGGCTCACCCGTACATAACCGGCGCCGGCAGAGCCGAAAATGCCACCGGGGGTGATAAATACGTTGGCGTCATACAACACCCGGTCGCTCAACGCAAACCCATCCGCATAGGAGGAAGGTATCTCCGCCCACACAAACATGCCCACCTGCGTTTTGGAAAAATCGCATTTCAGCAGCTCCAGCAGCTGAAACGCATAGCCCCGCCGTTCCCGATACACCGCATTGACACTGTCATACCAGTCCTTGCCAAGCGAGAGCGCCTTCGCCGCCGCCAGCTGCACCGGCAGGAACATCCCGCTATCCATATTACTCTTGAATCGTAAGATCTCGTCTATCCGCTCCTTCGCGCCCGCAAGGGTGCCCACCCGCCAGCCGGCCATATTCTGCGACTTGCTCAGCGAATTCAACTCGATAACCACCTCCTTCGCCCCCGGGGTCGCCAACAAGCTCATCGGCCGGTCATTCAGGATAAAACTGTATGGATTATCGTGACAGATCAGGATCGCATGCTTCTTCCCAAAGGCAACAAGCCGCTCGAATAAGCCCTGATCCGGCAATTGCCCCGTCGGCATCTGCGGATAGTTCACCCACATCAGCTTGACCCGGCCATCCGCACCGGCGACCAGCCGGTCCAGCTCGTCAAAATCCGGATACCAGCCCCCTTCCGCGGTCAGCGAATAATCGATACACTCACCGCCCGCCAGCTTCACCGCTGCCCGATACGTCGGATATCCCGGGTTGGGAACAAGCACCCCGTCCCCTTTATCGAGATAGGTCATACAGATATGCATGATACCCTCCTTCGAACCGATCAATGGCAGGATTTCCGTGTCGGCATCCAGCCCCACTCCATACCACCGGCGATACCATTCCGCAATCGCCTTGCGAAGCACCGGCGATCCCTTATAAGATTGATACGCATGTACATTCGGTTTAGCACTTTCCTCCTGTAACACCCGGATAACATCCGGATGCGGCGGCAGATCGGGACTGCCGATCCCCAGGTTGATCACATTCTTTCCCTGCTTGTTCAGTTCGTCGATCTCCCGCAGCTTCTTCGAGAAATAGTATTCCCCGATACCCTCCAGTCTCCCGGCCGTTGTGATTGCCTTCGAAGTCGTCATATTGTTACACCTTTTTTATAGGTTCCATAAATTTTCAGCTCCGCCGTCATCGGCTTGATCGCCTCGATCACCCGGTCAAATTGCGCCGGCTCCTCGAATTCCATATCCGCATGAAATGAATATTCCCACTCACTCCCCGGGATCGGAAAGGATTGCAGCTTGCTCAGATTGATCCCGCCATCCGCGATCTTCGTCAACACCCGCGCCAGACTGCCCCGGGAGTGATCCGTATGGAAATTGACGGAAGCCTTATTGGGATTGCTGACCACCATCGCGTTGTCTTCCCGCTGCAACACCAGGAACCGGGTGTAGTTGTTCTTCATCGTCTGAATACTCGGTCCCAGGATCTCTAACGAGTACAACTCGGCGGCAAGTCCACTGGCAATAGCCGCCGAATGCTTGCTTCTATGCTGATGCAAATGCTTTGCACTTAACGCCGTGTCCTCGGTCTCCACAAGTTTCCAGTTGGGATGCTTCTCAAGGTAATCGATACATTGCAAAAGCGCCATGGGATGAGAATGCACCTCCCGGATATCCCCGAGCCCGACACCGGGATTGACCAGCAGATGCTGCTCGATCTGGAGGTAAATTTCCCCCACGACCCGCAGGCCGCTCTTCTGAAGCAGATTGTAGTTGGGCAGAATGCTGCCGGCAATCGAGTTCTCTATCGCCATCACGCCGCCATCACTCTCCTTCGGATTCAAAGCCACCCGGATCACCTCCCTGAAGGTGGCGCAGGTGATCACCTCCACATCCTTTCCATAAAAATGCTGCGCCGCCATCTGGTGAAAGCTGCCTTCATAACCCTGTATCGAAACTTTTTTACTCATATCCGCTTTGTTTATCGCCTCCGCTTCTGCCGAAGATAACCTCCCGCAAAAAACATCTGTCGTTTGGCCTTCAGCCGATGGGCCTTATAGGCCCATAATGCAAAAATCCCGGCTTTTGACCGGGACTCTTTATGTTAATCTGTTTGTTTAGTTGCTGGTTAACAAAAGCGCTCCCGGTCTACCCGTAAAGTAGAAATAAAAGAAAAAATAAAAATACCGGTGTGCCTTTGTCGTAATCATGTTAGTGCACCAAAATTAGGGACAAATCTCAAATAACCAAATAAATTTTTGAAGCGCCCGATGTGGAGCGCCCGATGCGAACCGCCCGTGGACTGTCTACTTCCGCGCCTCCAGTTCCACCGCCTTCACCGCCCGCCCATAATCCTCATTCGAATGCACTGTTTTCGCAGCATCCATATACAGTACCCGCAAACTGTCCGTCTTCGGCAGCCGCTGCCCGATCTCCACCAACACATTGGTCCGGTCATATTCTCCGCTTACCGTCAGCGTCGTACGGATCAATCCGGCCCAGGACCCATTCTCTCTCACATCCTTATGTGCAATCTGCTTTAACAGATTCCCCTTTTCATAATCACCGCTCATCTTTCCAACCAGATTCAAAAGGCTGTCAAAAGGCCGGCCTTCCGCCAGGGGCTGCTCGATCAGTTCCCGCAGGATATTGCTTCGCTCATAATTGCCCCCAAGGGACCCCACCGCATCCAACACCCGAACATATTGTGGTACGGGGACCGTGACCCGCAGATAATGTTGCAGCGACTGCGATTTCTCATAATCTCCATGCATATCCTTGACAGCCGCCAGGTAATCCTCACACACGGAGTCGTTCTTCAGATAAGCCGTATCCACCTTCTCCAAAAGCCGGTTCTTATCATAGTCGGAGCCCAGTTTGTCGCGCATCTTCCCGATCGCCGCCGCTACGGTCCCGGCCGATAGACTATCCCCGTCCAGTATACGCTCCAAATATCGCGCCCGGACATAATCCCCGTCCACACTGTCCACCGCACTCAGCAAGGCCGGATACCCTCCCTTCCGGTAAAGGCGGTCGATCCGCCCGTTGATATCAAAACCAAGGTTGATCATCCCCCGGATGACCCGGCTTTCCAGGGCCTTCCCTTCCACCGACCCCGCATCGATCGGCTTCCCATTCTCATACAACTCCACCTGTAATAGTCCTTTATCGTTCGTCCCTGCCAGCAAATGATCGTCATTGCGCCAATATTCCAGATAACCGCCCGGCGAGATCCGCGCAATGGCCGTCTCGTCGTCATTGAATTGGATATCGCCGTCATAACGCACCTCCACCCGGTTGACCCCGTCATTCATGACCATCCGGTTGTGCCCATGATGGTGACACGCGCCCGCAAAGAGGCAGACCCCTGCGAGAAAAGACCATAAAGTTATAGCTTTCATGTAATTACATTAAGTGGTATCGCATTTGACGACACTCCCGGGCGGGAGGTTACAGAAGATCACCCCAATCGCTGCATAATTTGCCGGTCGATCAGGGTAAATAGATGAAAAGGCTTGTAGGTGCGCCAGTTCTCTAATTCGATAAGCTCGACAAATCGGTTCAGCTTCGCCTTCCGGAAATCATATTGCGTCTGCTCCGGCATGTTCAGACAGGCGATCCAGCCGCCGGCATCCGTCACCTCTTCAAACCACTCCTCATAATAGTCCTTGTCCCCGCTGTGGAAATTCAGGACGTTCTCCGCGATAAAAATGAATTTCGTGATCCCGAACTCGAAGAACTTATCGGTTACCTCCCGCTTCAGATTCATGATATCGTTCTCGATAGCATCATTCCATTCCCCAAAGAGTTCGATAACAACATAGTGTTCCTCATAATCCGCCAGCAGCACCTTCAGATATAGCGTCCGCGACCCAAAATCGTCCCACTGCGGATGAATATAGTAGTTGTAAATAGTCTGCGAAAACTCGAATTCGGAATAGACGCGCCCATAGAACGGCGAACGCTCGTCCTCCTCACTCGTATAAATGTGCCGCCAGTTGTAAAATGGTTCTATCTCGTGCATACAACAAATGCTTATGAAGTCACCGAATCCACCGCTTTCTTGACACTGCCGCTACGCAGCAGCAGTTCCCGTGCTTTCTCGTAATCGGTAAGTCCCGTCCCTTCCATTACCATCTTGGTGCCCCTGTCCACCAATTTACTGTTGGTCAACTGCATATTTACCATCTTATTGTCCTCGACCCGGCCGATCCGGATCATCACGGCCGTCGATACCATATTCAGCACCAGCTTCTGCGCAGTGCCGCTTTTCATCCGGGTGCTCCCCGTTACAAACTCCGGCCCCACCACTACTTCCACCGGGAGATCAGCCTGCTCCGCAACCGGGGATCCGGGATTGCAGACAATGCAACCCGTCAGGATGCCTCGCTGGCGGCAAGCCGCCAACGCACCGATAACATAGGGCGTCGTACCGCTGGCCGCCACCCCGATGACCAGGTCTTTGTCACAGACCTCATATTGCTCGAGATCCAGCCAGCCCTGCCGCTCATCGTCTTCGGCATTCTCCACGGGCTTGCGGATAGCCGTCTCCCCTCCCGCGATCACGCCGATGATCAGATCAAAAGGCATACCATAGGTCGGCGGGATCTCACTGGCATCCAGCACCCCAAGCCGCCCGCTGGTCCCGGCGCCGATGTAAAACAACCGCCCGCCGGCCAGCATCTTGTCCGTGATCGCCAGAACCAGTTTTTCTATCTGCGGGATCGACTTTTCCACCGCCACCGGCACCGTTCGATCTTCCTGGTTCATATTCGAAAGGATCTCACGGACACTCATGTTTTCCAGGTGATGATACCCGCTTTCCTCTTCGGTAACCTTCTCGATTGGCATGCTTGTCTATTGATGATATTTTATTAGTCCGTCCATGGGCTTTTGCAGGATACTCCCCAGCTCGAATTCATAGGTCTGGCACAGTTCCCTGACCACATCCCTGAAACCATAGGCAACACCCCCTACAAAATGGATCGGCAATTTCCAGCTTTCCCGGTACTTACACAAATGATTAAAGAAAAAGTCGTTTAGCCCGTCCTCGATGATATTCTCGATCATATAATGCCCGCGGTTCTCCACCAGGAATAGCGTAAACGAAGCCAGATAGCGGTTGGGCAGCGGCTGTTTGTACACGTTTTCCAGGATCTCCTTGCTGCCCGTAGCATATTTGGCGTCAAATTTATACCGCAATTCCTCATCCAGCGTATTGTAAAGATAGTACTGTACTACCTTCTTGCCCAGATAGGCCCCGCTCCCCTCGTCGCCCAGGATAAATCCCAGCCCCGGGCTGTTCTTTACGATCTTCCGGCCGTCAAAATAACAGGAATTGCTCCCCGTCCCCAGGATACAGGAGATGCCCTTTGACGATCCGCAAAGCGCCAGCGCCGCCCCCATAAGGTCATGGGTCACATGCAGTCCGGCGCCCGGAAAGGCTTCCCGAAGGGCCTTCTGCACGATCTTCCGGTTGTCAGGATTCGCACACCCCGTCCCATAATAAAAAACCTGGTCGATCTCCACCTTCTTCATTACCGGCAGTAACTCCCGGCTGATGACCTGGCCAATGCCGGCGGCATCGAGAAAATAGGGGCTAATCCCTTGTGTCTCTATCGACTTCCTTTTCTTTCCGTTTGAGAGCAAGCACCATTCACACTTGGTGGCCCCACTATCCGCGATCAGTATATTCATAGCCGTCCATCAGCTTTTGGCCTGCAATTTAACTTATGATTCATTAATTTGCAGCCTTCTGGTGATTACGGCCCGGGTTTTTTCAAAAATATACCCGTCCGTCAATCCCGGCTAATCATTTGGCCTTCGGCCGGGATGCCCGTGGCATCTTTTGTTAAATAAATCGTTCGAATGAAAAAACTGCAGGTCTGGCTACCCTTGTTGTTCGCCATCGTCATGATAATCGGTATGATCATCGGTTTCCGCCTCCGGGGCAATATCCGCCCAAGCAGTATATTCATGGCCCACAAACCAACACCGGTGCAGGAAGTCATGGACCTGATCAACATGAACTACGTTGACTCCATCGCCGCCGACACCATCGCAGATGGCGCCATCGATGGGATGCTCAGCCACCTCGACCCCCACTCCGTCTACATCCCCCCCGCCGACGTCTCCGAGATGAACGAAGACCTGCAGGGCAATTTTGAAGGCATTGGGGTCGAATTCCAGATATTCGACGACACCGTCAACGTCATGAACGTCCTGGCCGGCGGCCCAAGCGACAAGGCCGACCTGAAAGTCGGGGACAAATTCCTGAAAGTCGGCGATTCCGTCGTGGCAGGCAACGGCATAACAAACGACCGCATCCGTAAACTCCTTCGCGGGCTCGGATCAAGCCAGGTCACCGTAAGCTTGGTGCGCATCGGTTCCCCCACCCCCCTCCAGGTCCATATCACCCGCGGCACCATCCCCCTGCCCTCCGTCGATGTCGCCTATATGGTCGATAAGGAAACCGGGTATATTCGGATCAATCGCTTCTCGGAGACCACCCATGCCGAATTCGCCCGGGCCATCATGCAACTCCAAAAAGAAGGACTCCAACGCCTGATCCTCGATCTCCGCGGCAACGGAGGCGGCATCCTGCAGGAATCCATCGAATGCGCCGACGACTTCCTCGATGGCGATAAACTCATTGTCTATACCGTCGGCGCCCGGTCGCCACGGGCGGAATACCGCTGCCGCCGCGACGGCCTTTTCGAAAAAGGAAAACTCGTTTTGTTGACCGACGAAGGCACAGCCTCCGCCAGCGAAGTACTCACCGGCGCCCTCCAGGACTGGGACCGCGCCACCATCATCGGCCGGCGCACCTTCGGCAAAGGCCTTGTCCAGCAACCCTTCCAGCTCAGCGACGGCTCCTCCCTCCGGCTGACCATCGCCCGCTACTATACGCCCACGGGCAGAAGCATCCAAAAACCCTATAACAAGGGCCACGAAGATTATAATGAAGAGGTGATGAAACGGTTTCACGACGGCGAGGTCCTTCATGGCGATACCACGACCCGACATGCCGGCCCGGCCTACCGCACCCTCGGTCCCGAACATCGCACCGTGTATGGCGGCGGCGGCATCACCCCCGATCTCTTCATCGGCTTCGATACCAGCACCTTCTCCCGGAGCACAACGACCCTGTACATAGACGGCACCCTCAGCCGGTTTATCTACGCATATTATATCCAGCACCTCCCCGCTTTCCGAAACTATAAGAGCCCGGCCGATTTCATCGCCGGCTTCCACGACGAGGACGGCCTCTGGAAAGGCCTTGGCTACTACGCCGCAAAAGACAGAGTCAACCTGGCCTCGATCCCACCGAAGGAAAAAGATGTGCTGAAACACCGGCTCAAAGCCCTGATGGCCCGGCAGATCTGGCGCACCGAAGGCTACTACGAGGTCAGCAACGCCGACGATCCCGTCATCAACAAGGCCCTCGAAGTGATCCGCAAATAAACCCCATAAAAACAAAAAAGGGCCACAGGCCTTTTGGCCGAAGGCCCATAAAACAAAGGACCGGCTGAAAAGCCGGTCCGCCAACTGAACCATTCGAAACTGGTAATACTACTGCATCTTTTCCTGCTTATCCAGCAATTCTTTCTTCTCGATCCGGTAAGAGGTGATCAGCCCTAACCCGCCACCCACGGCGATAAAGGCGAAGTACAGGATCACGTTGGCACCATTGTAATCGTTGCCGCTGCTGCTGAATTTGTTGACATCATGCCCTACATTATACAAAAGTGTATTGTCGAGCAGATAGGCCAGGAACAAACCCAACCCCGCGCCTACACACAACAGTCCCCATTTCAGACTGCGGAAAGGCGCCGGCCGCGGCCGCTCTTGTTTTAATTTGGGGTTTTGCCCCTTTTCTATCATGGCCATATTCTCCTTATTTATTAAATACCGCCATCCGAAAACCACTCCACAAATTGCGAGGCTGGAGAGAAGTAACCAAATAATTGCTAATTGTCCTGTGTCCATATTTTTTCGTTTTTACTTTTTCAACGCTGTTTACATAACCTCAGACTACGGCCGGAAAAGACAGGTTACACCCGCAGGCAAAAAAATCCGCCAAACCCCCTCACTAATTTTTGTATCTTCCTCTGTAACCTGTGATCTTAATACGTAGTCTTATTACTCGTAATGCACAATGAACTCACTGATACCGAGATTATTAGAAGAATCTTGCAAGGAGAGCAGTCCCTGTTCGCTCAATTGGTGCAAAAATACCAGCAATACGTGTTCACGCTGGTCATGCGTTTTACCGATAACCGGGAGGACGCCGAGGAAATAAGCCAGGACGTTTTCGTCAAGGCCTACCGCTCCCTGGCCGACTTCCGGGGTGAGTCCAAATTCAGCACCTGGCTTTACACCGTAGTTCGAACCAGCTGCATTACCTTCTTAAGAAAGAAGAAGCTCACGATCACGTCGATGGACAACGAACGGACCTTCTCCCAACTGGAGAACCGGGAATCAGGGTTCAGCGCCAACACCATCGAACAGAAATCAAAATATGCAATGGTCACGGCAGCGATCCAACTCCTTAGCCCCGATGACGGCCAGCTGATCACCCTGTTCTATAAAGGTGAACAGTCACTCGAAGAAATCGGTCGCATCATGGGCCTGGACCCAAACACCGTAAAAGTGAAATTGCACCGGGCGCGTCATCGCCTGAAAGAGAAGATGGAAAAACATTTTAGTCATGAGGTACAGGATATACAGGGAGGCTGATCGGGCTAAAGCCATCAACCGGGCTCTCGATCATTTAACGGACCAGGCCGGAGCCCCTGATCATTTAACGGAAAATTCGGAGAATTGGTCCGATCTTTATAACGATCCTAAAGTCAAAAGCATGAATACTGAGCAACCAATGGAAGATCGTCTCTGGGATTACATCGATGGGCAATGCAGCCCCACCGAAAAGTCGGCAATCGAGGAACTTCTCGCAGCTAACCTGGATTGGCAGCAAAAACACCGCGAACTGCTTAACCTGCAGCAACTGCTCAGCACCTCCGAACTGGAAGCCCCCTCCATGCGCTTTACCAAAAATGTCATGGAAGAGATCGCCCGCTACCACGTCGCACCCGCCACCAAAACTTATGTCAACAAGAACGTCATCCGGGGCATCGGCGCCTTCTTCATAACAACGATCCTCGGCGTATTGGCCTTCCTGTTCAGCCAGTTCAAATGGACATCCGGCGCCGGCTCGACCGGCGGCAACCTCAGCATCCCCATCGACAAGCTGCAACTCGACCGCCGCCTCGACAGTCTCAACTATTCAAGGTTCTTCAACAATACCTATATCATCGTCTTCCTGCTCATCGCGGTCATAGCCGGACTCATGATGCTGGATATGTACCTCCAACAAAAGAAGAATACCCCAACCACTTAATCCTTGAACTTCTTCTTCAGCGCCATGAGCTTGGCCTGAAACGAATCGGGTTCTTCCTCTTTCTTAACACTTTTCCCCGCTGCGGGTTTATGAGCTGCAGGCTTCGCGCCCGCGGCTCTTTTTTCACCTGCCCCGTTGCTATTCCCCTTCATGGAAAGCGAGATCCGCTTCCGCGCGATATCCACCTCCAACACCGTCACCATCACCTTCTGCTGCAGCTTCACCACCGTATTCGGATCGGAGACATAGGTATTGCTCAGCTGGGAGATATGCACCAGCCCATCCTGCTTCACACCGATATCCACAAACACCCCAAAGGCCGTGATATTCGTGATGATACCCGGTATCGTCATCCCCTGCTTGAGGTCTTCCATCGTCTTGACGGTTTCTTCAAAGCGAAACTCTTCGATCTGACTGCGCGGGTCCCGGCCGGGTTTCTCCAACTCCTTTAAAATATCATCGATCGTAAACTCCCCGACCGACTCGGAGATATAGTTCTTCTTCACGACTTTCTTACGCAACTCGGGCTGACGGATAAGATCGGCCACACTGCAATGCAGATCGGTCGCCATCGACTCCACCACATGATAGGTCTCGGGATGCACCGCGCTGTTGTCAAGCGGGTTCGTCGCATTGCCGATCCGCAGGAAGCCCGCGCATTGCTCGAAGGTCTTGGGACCCATCAGACTTACTTTCTTCAACTCATCCCGCGTCCCAAACGCGCCGTTCTTTGCCCGGTAGTCCACGATATTCTTGGCCAGCGAAGCACTGAGCCCCGATACATAGGTCAGCAGATGCTTACTGGCCGTATTCAGGTCGACGCCTACATGGTTCACACAGCTCTCCACCACCCGGTCCAGCTCCTCCTTCAGTTTATTCTGGTTCACATCATGCTGATACTGCCCGACACCGATGGATTTGGCGTCTATCTTCACCAGTTCGCTCAAAGGGTCCAGCAACCGCCGCCCGATACTCACCGCACCCCGCACCGTCACATCCTGATCCGGGAACTCCTCCCGCGCCACCTCACTCGCCGAATAAATGGACGCCCCGCTCTCATTGACCATAAAGACACTCACATGCTTTCCAAAATCGATCCCCCTGACCAGCTGTTCGGTCTCCCGGCCGGCCGTTCCGTTACCAACTCCAATCGCTTCGATATCATAACGATCGACCAGCCGCTTCAACTCGGTGACGCTCGCAGCCGCTTCATGCTGCGGCGGATGCGGATAGATCGTACTGTTATGAAGGAAATTCCCCTGCGCATCAAGACATACCACCTTGCACCCCGTACGAAAACCAGGGTCCAAAGCCAGCACCCGCTTGGAGCCCAGCGGCGAGGCCAGCAGCAGCTGCCGCAGATTCTCGGCAAACACCCGGATAGCCTCCTCATCGGCCTTGTTCTTGCTGATCAGCCGGAACTCATTCTCAATAGAGGACTTCAAAAGACGGTCAAAAGAATCTTCGGTCGCCTTCTTCACCTCCGACGACGCAGCGCCGCCGCTCTTCACAAAGATCCGGTCCAATGCGTCGACGGCACTGGCCTTGTCGATATCCAGGTCCATGATCAGATAGCCCTCCTTCTCCCCACGGCGGATGGCCATGATTCGATGCGAAGGACAATCAGCCAACGGCTCGTTGAATTCAAAATAGTCCCGGTATTTCTGCGCTTCCTCCTCGTCCTTCTTACCCGCGATCACCTTCGCACTGAGCGAGGCCGATTCGGTGAACAGCTGCCGCACCTTGTTCCGCGCCTGCTCATTCTCCGCGATCCATTCCGCAATGATATCCCTGGCGCCCTGCAGCGCCTCCTTACTATCCTTCACCTGCTCATTGATAAATTTCCCCGCCTCTTCGTTGGGATCGCCCGCGCCCTGTTCAAACAGGAATTTCGCCAGCGGCTCCAACCCCTTCTCGATGGCCGTCGTCGCCCTCGTCTTCCGCTTGGGTTTGTAGGGCAGATAGATGTCTTCCAGCACCGTAGCATCATAACAGTTCTCTATCCGCGCTTTCAACTCCGGCGTCAGCTTCCCGATACCCTCGATGGTCTTCAGGACCGTGTCCTTGCGCTTATCCAGCTCGCTGAAATACTTTATCTGCTCCACCACATCTCCGATCTGCACCTCGTCCATATTGCTGGTGGCCTCTTTCCGGTAACGGGCCATAAAGGGTATCGTGGCCCCCCCTGCCTGCAGATCAAAAATGTTATTAACTTGTTTAAGGCTAAAGCTGAGCTTCTCAGCAATCTTCTGAATATATATAGCTTCCATAGTCTCTCAAAAATTATTTGCCCGCCATCCGCCCGGCGGGGCGCAAAAATAAGGCAAAATCATACCTTTAACGCATGGACATCAAAAACAATATTCTCGAAACGATTGGTCACACGCCGTTGATCCGCTTGAACAAACTCACCCGGGATCTTCCCTGCACTGTACTTGCCAAAGTGGAATACTTCAACCCCGGTAACTCCGCGAAAGATCGCATGGCCCTGAAAATGGTCGAAGTGGCCGAAAAGGACGGAAGACTAAAACCCGGCGGCACGATCATCGAGGGAACTTCCGGAAATACCGGGATGGGTCTTGCGCTCGCTGCCGTAGTAAAGGGGTACAAATGCATTTTCGCGACAACGGACAAACAATCAAAGGAAAAGATCGATATCCTGAAGGCGCTCGGCGCCGAGGTCATCGTTTGTCCCACAAATGTCGAGCCGGATGATCCACGGTCCTACTACTCCGTTTCCCGTCGTCTCGCGAAAGAGGTGCCGAATTCTTTTTATGCCAATCAATACGATAACCTCGCCAACCGCCTCGCACACTACGAGACAACCGGCCCCGAAATCTGGGAACAGACCGATGGGAAAGTAACTCACCTGGTCGTAGCCACCGGCACGGGCGGCACGGCTACCGGTACGGCCATGTTCCTGAAAGAGAAGAACCCCGCTATCCAGGTTTGGGCGATGGACCCCTTCGGTTCCCTGCTCACGAAATACTTCCGCACCGGGGACATTGATATCAACCAGGTACACCCCTATATCACCGAAGGCATCGGCGAAGACTTCGTACCTCAGAACTACGACATGAAGGTTATCGATGCCTTCGAACAGGTCACCGACAAGGACGCAGCCATCATGGCCCGCCGCATCGCCCGCGAAGAAGGACTCTTCTGCGGCTATAGTGCCGGCACCGCCGTCCAGGGACTCATGCAGCTAAAGGACCGGCTAAAAAAGGACGATCTCGTCGTCGTCATCCTCCACGACCATGGCAGCCGCTATGTGGGCAAGGTCTATAACGATCAATGGATGATGGAACGCGGTTTCCTCGACGTAAAAACCTTCAAGGATATCGTCGCCGGCCGCGGCGCAAAACGGCTGATCACCGCCTCCTCGGAAAATACGGTGGCGGAAGCCTTCGAACTCATGCAAAAATACCATATCGAGAATCTGCCCGTCCTCGAAGACAACGTCCTCATCGGCGCCCTCAGCGAAAGCGGCCTTTTCTCCCGCGTGATGAACAACGGCTCCGACATCAAAGGAAAAACTATCGCCGAAGTTCTGGAAAACCCCTATCCGATCGTCGCCTTCGACACCCCGCTGGAAAGACTTAGCGCGTTGATTACCAGGGAAAACGGAGCAGTTCTGGCAAAGGATGAAAGCGGCAACTACCACATCGTCACAAAATATGACCTCATCCAGGCGCTGGGCGCATGACCCCTTTTTCCGGGGCCCGCACAAGCCAGGCGAACGTAGTTCTACGTATAATGCAATAGCAATACTCCTATTGCATTATGCTATGATTACGAAAACGTTAGTAAAACCTGCGACAGCTAAATAAAGCAAAACCTCTATTGTCCCGTCAATTTTAACAATCTATTTTTGATTCAGAAGTTGATTGATAACATCAATCACCCAATATCCAAAAAAACCGCCCGTCTAAACCTGATCCCGTTAAAAAGATTCAACCAATACCTAAGAAATTCCGGTGAGATCCAATATCAGTCAACTTCTTTTTTTACCCTGATCGCACCACATAAAAGAACGATAAGCGCACCCTTAAATACTAAAACGTAATTACAAAATCCAACGTCCGAACAAGAACCTGAAGCAGTCCTATCCGAGAACAAACCTACTGCCTTCAACAGTATCCCTCCTGCTAAATCCTGATTAGAAGCACCACCAGTTTAGCAGGAGGCCTTTACCGACGGGTCGCTCCGATCCCACATCAATCCTGCCCTGCTACTCCAACAGTTGTTTTTCGTACCTTCCGGCATGCCGTCTTTTTCCGATCAATTAGGCAGGACCGTTTTTCTGCCGCAAACACCCCGCAGGATCATCTCCCTGGTACCCTCCCAAACCGAATTACTATATACACTGGGTCTCGCAGATGCCGTCGTCGGCATCACAAAATTCTGTATCCATCCCGAATCCTGGTTCCACACCAAAACCCGCGTCGGAGGCACAAAAGCCGTCGACCGGGCCCGCGTGGACGCCCTGCAACCCGATCTGATCATCGCCAATAAGGAAGAGAACGACCGGCCTCAGATAGAGGCCCTCGCCGCCCGCTATCCCGTCTGGATCAGCGATATAAAAACCCTGGCGGACGCCCTGGCGATGATCCGCGCCGTCGGGGAGATCACGGGCACATCCGCCGCAGCGATCCGGATGGCCGCCGAAATAGCCTCCCGCTTTCAACAACTCCCCCTCCCGGCCCCGCCGGTTCCCGCTATCTATATCATTTGGCGTTTCGAAAGGTCCACCTTTCGAAAGCAACGCATAAAACCCGCCGCGAACGCGCTCCAAATTCCCACGGATAACGCGGGAGCGGCGGGCCCCTATATGGCCGCCGGTGGCGACACCTTCATCAGCCATATGCTCCGGTATTGCGGTTACACCAATTTCCTCGCCGGCAGCGATCGCTACCCCACCGTCGACCTCTCCAGCCTCGCCGGACCCATTCCGCCGACGATCCTCCTCTCCTCCGAGCCCTACCCCTTTCGCCAACGCCATATCGACGAGATAAAAGAGATCCTGCCCGACGCCCGGGTCCGCCTCGTCGATGGCGAGTTCTTCAGCTGGTACGGCAGCCGCCTGCTCGAAGCCCCAAAGTACTTTCGCGAATTATCCGATATTTGAGGGGTGATGAACTTCAGCGTTCCGCCTGCAGGCGACGGATCCAACAAAC
Source organism: Puia sp. (assembly GCF_036500295.1). NCBI lineage: Bacteria > Pseudomonadati > Bacteroidota > Chitinophagia > Chitinophagales > Chitinophagaceae > Puia > Puia sp. The sequence continues at coordinate 154,206 of NZ_DASYCH010000042.1, forward strand.
CCAGCCGGAAAAAACCCATTTTCCCGGTGACCGATAATCTGCGGAATTATCTCAAACAGCATGGCCGGGAGGTCAAACTCCCGGTATCCTATCGCGATCTGCTCCTCCACATCACCTACTCGGTCCCGCTTCGCGACAAGAATCAGCAGGATACCCTCTGGGAAACCGCCCTCTATGATATGCGCCACTGGGATTTTATCCGCGAAGGCCTCGTCCAGATGTACGCCATCCTGAAGACCGAAGGCGATTTCACCTACACCAAACACCTGGATGTGGCCCGCATCGATTTCTGCAGCTTCGCCAACTCCCACCCCTTCCGCATCCGCATCGTCAACAAGTTCAACGATAACTACGATCATTATTACATCAAACAGGCCGACGCCTCGCGGATCTACGGGCTCGAACTGGAGCACCTCCTCTCGCCCAACCGCATCACCTACTTCACCCACCACAACACCCTCGTGGAAGAGCATATCCCCGGCATCCCCGGCGATCTCTTCATCCGTAATTTTCTCAACGACACCCAGACCAACAAGATCAGACTGGCAAAAGAGTTTGTCAAATTCAACGAACGATGCTTCGTCCGGCTGCTGGGAGATATGCGCTCCTATAATTTCGTCGTGGATATCACCCCCGACATCGAAGACTACCAATACCGCATCCGCGCCATCGACTTCGACCAGCAATCCTATGAAGGCCGGAAGAATCTCTACATCCCGCAGTTCTTCAAAGAGAACCTGGACTTTGTCCAGCTTTGCCTGACCCACCTCAACAAAGATTCCATCGAACAATACCAAACCGAAGAACGGACCATGATGGCCTTCCGGGTCGCCTCCTCGCGCTTCCGACTGATGGAACTGCTGAACATCATGTCCCGCGACAAGCCCCTGTCCAGCCCCGAAAAACTCTACCAGCTAAAAACAGAACTGGCCGAATACTCCGGAAATCCCGCCTTCCTCAAATGCCGCTCCATGGGTCAGCTGGTCAAAAGACAGCTAAAACAGACCCTCCAGCGGAATCTTGCCCAGCTTCAAAAAAACCTTGGCAAATTCGAAGATTAGCCGCATAGGCCTTATCTTCGCGGCGCATTACTAATTTTTAATACATGAGCAAATACAAAGCCGGGGTTTTGTTTGGTGAAGAATTGGAAGCCCTGTACAAAGACGCAAAAGAGAACCATTTCGCCCTACCCGCTGTAAACACCATCGGTACCAACACCATCAATGCCACCCTCGAAACCGCGGCAAAGGTCAATTCACCCGTCATCATCCAGTTCTCCAATGGCGGAGCCCAGTTCATCGCCGGCAAAGGCATGCCCAACGACAAGTTGCAAGGCAATATCTCCGGCGGCGTCTCCGGCGCACTTCATATCCACAACGTGGCGAAGTACTACGGCGTGCCCGTCGTCCTGCACACCGACCACGCAGCAAAAAAATGGCTCCCCTGGGTCAGCGGGCTCATCGACGCCGGCCAACAATTCTATAAGGAAAAGAAACAACCACTCTTCAGCAGCCATATGCTCGATCTTTCCGAAGAACCGCTCGAAGAGAATATCCATACTTCCGTAGAGTTCTTCAAACGGATGCAACCCCTGGGCATGGCCATCGAGATCGAACTCGGTGTCACCGGCGGCGAAGAAGATGGAGTGGACAACAGCGGCGTGGAAAACGAAAAACTATATACCCAACCCCAGCATGTCGCCTATGCCTATAAGGAATTGAGCAAGGTGGGCCGGCTGTTCAGCGTAGCCGCCGCCTTCGGCAACGTTCATGGCGTATATAGCCCCGGTAATGTCGAACTGCGCCCGGTCATTCTCAAAAACAGCCAGGACTATATTCAAAAAGAACTCGCCACCGGCCCCATGCCCGTCTACTTTGTGTTCCATGGCGGCAGCGGCAGCCCCCAGCACCAGATCCGCGAAGCGATCGGCTATGGCGCGATAAAGATGAATATCGACACCGATCTGCAATGGGCATTCTGGGAAGGGATACAACAATTCTACAAGAAGAACGAAGGATATCTCCAGGGTCAGCTCGGCAATCCCGAGGGACCGGACAAACCAAACAAAAAACATTACGATCCCCGCGTCTGGCTGCGCAAAGCCGAAGAAAGCTTTAGCAAACGTCTCGAAGTAGCCTTCGACGACCTGAATTGCCTCAATCGCAACGCATAGCCTCTACCGCGACACATCGCCTTCGGATCCGGCCCAAAAGCCGGATTCTTGCGTTACCGCAACCCCGCGTTGACCAGCGGCTTCACCCGCTGCCCGATCAACTCGATCGCCCGCATCAGTTTATCATGCGGCAACTCCGCACTGTCCAACTGGAAGGTCAACCGCGAGATACCACCCAGCGCCTCGGCATGCCGCAGGATCTTTTCGGCAACCTCTTCCGGCCCGCCTACCAGCAACGCACCCGTCGCCCCGTTCTGCGCCTCAAAACGCCCCCTCGTCATCGGCGGCCAGCCACGCTCCTTACCGATCGTCGTCATCGAAGCGGCATAACCGGGATAAAACTCCTCTACCGCCAACGCCGTCGTCCCGGCAACATAACCCAGCGAATGTAACCCAACCGTCAATCGCTCGGGCGCATGCCCCGCGCGTCGCCCGGCCTCCCGGTATAGATCGATAAGCGGACGGAACCGGTGCGTCTCCCCGCCGATGATCGCCACCATCAGCGGCAATCCCAGACTACCCGCACGGACAAACGACTCCGGCGTACCACCCACCCCTACCCAGATCGGGAAGGGCTCCTGCACCGGTCTTGGATACACCGGCTGATGCTCCAGCGGCGGCCGGAACTTCCCCTTCCAGGTGACAAATTCATTTTTCCGGATGGCCAGCAGCAGGTCCAGCTTTTCGACAAAGAGGTCGTCATAGTCTTCCAGGTCATATCCAAACAAGGGATACGCATCAATAAACGATCCGCGGCCCGCGACCATCTCCGCCCTGCCCCGCGAGATAAGGTCAAGCGTAGCAAAGCTTTGGAATACCCGCACCGGATCGGCTGCGCTCAATACGGTAACCGCGCTGGTAAGCCTGATACGCTCCGTCCGGGCCGCCGCAGCCGCAAGGATCTCCACCGGCGCGGAATCCAAAAAACCCTTCCGGTGATGCTCGCCGATACCGAATACATCCAGCCCCGAACGATCCGCATGGACCATCCGCTCCAGCAACTGCCCCATCGCATCAGCATCATTCAGGCCATGGCCGCCGTTCTTACTGAACATGGCCGCAAAACTGTCGATCCCTATTTCCATAAGATTTTGTATAACCGGCAGATCACCTTTTTGTTATATTATTCACCGAAAAGCGCCCCCCTCCACCGGCATTTTTTTTGTTTTGCCGCAGGTGCGGTAAATTGCGATACAATAAAATGCAATTACCATGGCGTCCAAGAAAATTCTCGACCTCCTCGGCGACAAAGCCTCGTTTCTGTTGGATCACAAGCCCGTCATCGACAAATCCACGCTCAGCGCCTCCCCTTCGCCAAATCATGTAGAAGAGATCTGGACAAATTCCGGTCGCAGCAACAAGGTATTGAGAAGCCTTCAGACCCTCATCAACCACGGGAGGCTCAAAGATACCGGCTACCTCTCCATCTTCCCGGTGGACCAGGGCATCGAGCACAGCGCCGGCGCTTCCTTCGCCCCCAACCCCATGTATTTCGATCCTGAAAATATCATCCGGCTGGCCGTTGAAGCCGGCTGTAATGCTGTGGCCTCCACCTTCGGCGTGCTGGATATCATGAGCCGGAAATATGCTCATCGCATCCCCTTCGTCGTCAAGATCAATCACAACGAATTCCTAAGCCTTCCCAACCGCTACGACCAGACCCTCTTCGGTTCGGTGAAAACCGCCTGGAATATGGGCGCCGTCGCCGTCGGCGCTACCGTCTACTGGGGCAGCGCGGAAAGCGACCGCCAGCTCAAAGAGATCGCCGAAGCCTTCGAGGTCGCCCACGAACTCGGGATGGCCACCATCCTCTGGTGCTATACCCGCAATGCCGGCTTCAAAGTAGACGGCGTCGACTACCACACCTCCGCCGACCTCACCGGTCAGGCCAACCATCTCGGCGTATCGCTCCGCGCCGATATCATCAAACAAAAATTGCCGACCAACAATGGCGGCTATCTTGCGACCAAACACGGCAAGACCTCGCCCCTGGTGTATTCCAAGCTGACACATCCCGACAATCACCCCATCGACCTCACCCGCTATCAGGTCATCAACTGCTACAACGGCCGCGTCGGCCTCATCAACAGCGGCGGCGAAAGCAAGGGCGATTCCGATATGGCGGATGCCGTCTTCACAGCCGTCGTCAACAAACGCGCCGGCGGCATGGGCCTCATCCTCGGCCGCAAGGCCTTCCAGCGCCCCTTCGACCAGGGCGTGGAAATGATCAAGACCATCCAGGATGTCTATCTCGACAAAGACATCACCATCGCATAAAAAAAGCGACCCGCTCCGAGGAGCGGGTCGCTTTTTTTAATTACATCCCATTACAGCTCCCGGATGCGGATATTCTTAAAGGCCACCGCCTTGAACCAGTCCTGCAACGCGATATGCCCGCTCACATGCCTCCCGAATTCGGGATACTTGCTGAACCCCGACTTGCCGATCGAGTCGATCCACTCATGAGACCGAAGGTCCACTTGCGTCGTAAGGACCCCATCTACATAAAATTCGACGCGACCATTCTGCTGCCGGATCCTCGACTCATTCCACTCGCCAGCCCTCGTCGGACTCACCGGGCTTATTTGTTTGGTAAGATTAAATAAACATCCGGTACGCTTCAACGGGTCGGCATAATCGACATGCGAGACCTCCAGCATCTGATACTCCGGCCCGGAAGCATACGTGGCCGGAATGTCAGGCCTTTCCTGCACATCGATAAAGACGCCGCTGTTTCCCTCCTTATTGATCTTCCAGTCGAACCGAAGATCGTAATTGGTATATTCCTTATCCGTAACCAGATCCCCATGCTCCAGCCGCTTATCGGGACCGCAGATCAATTCCCCATCCTTCACCGACCAGGTTGAGGTCTTATAGTTATTGTATAAATGCCAGCCCTTCATCGAGCTGCCGTCAAAAAGCAACACCCATCCCGCTTTCTTTTCTTCCGCTGTCAATTCGTTGTCATGTTTCCCGCCACCGGTGCAGGAAGGGATCATACAGGCCGCAAAAAGCAGCAGGGTAATCGTTTTAATCATGTACCGAATATAACACAAGCCCCGCAAACCCCCTCAAAACGCCTCTCCCAACGCAAAATAAAGCGCCCAATATCCCTTGCTCGCCGCAACATCCATCGCAAAATTAGTCCCCGAATGCCGGTTGAATTTGACCCGCAACCCCGCACCCACCGCCGCATGCAGATAGGCAAACTCACTGTTATGCGGCTCCGTCACCGAATTCATACTCCCAAACACCACAAACCCCAGCAACTCATCCCGCGTGATCGACCGGCGATACTCCGTCTCGAAATCCCAAAGCGTCCGCCCCGTATACCGGCTCGGATAGAACCCCCGCCCGCTTCGCTGGTTCGCATCCCAGGTGATGGCCGGCAGGTCGAGATACGGTGCATTCGATCCCATCGTCGTCCACAGATACGACCAGAATGCCAGGACATTCCACTTGTTGGGATCGAAGCTGATATACTTCCGCGCGTCGAAATACAACGAATACCAGTTGTCCTCGCTCCCCAGGATCTTGGGATTCACCCGCAGCACCGCATTGTAATACCAGCCCGGCAGTGGGTTCAGCGAGTTGTTCCGCGTATCGTAAAGGAGGTTGAAGGTAATTCCCGAAGAAAAGGAGTTGGTGTGATTGCCCGTACCATAGTTGTATCCCGTGAACTTCGCAATATTGATCGAATCCTTGTCCGGCCGGATATGAATATGATAATCCAGATTGTAACCGATCCCCGCAAAAAGAAAAGGCTTATTGGCAATACGCCGCAAGGCGTTTTGATAGAACCGGACATAGGTATACCGCACCAGGATCTTATTGCTCGGCGCCGTATTCCCGCCCAGCCCCCAGGTAAACTGCGGATAGAAGGTCAGCCGGTAGTCCCCGCTGAAATTCCATTTATTCCCCGGCGACCAGATATTCGATCGAAACGGGATATTCCACTCCCCCTTCAGATTCGTGCTGGGAGAAAAGGTCACATTGGAAAGAAAAGTATTCTGCTGGTCTCCCAACAAAAAGGCGGCATTGGTCGAGGTGATCAGCGCCTCACCGCCGCCCGGGATCGCACTGCCGAGCGGAATGATGGAATAATACACCCGCTTCCCATCCACCTTCGGCGGTTTCTTGAAATGGATATTCGTGACCTTGAGCAGGATGCCGATGATATCCCGCTTCCCCGTCGTATCCTCCACCAGTTTATCCGGCGGGACAAGTGTACCGGTCGGATTCTGGGCCTTCAGGCTCAGGCACCAGCAACAGAATAGGGCGGAGGTCACGAAAAATCTCAGCATAGCTACAAGAGTACCAATATTGTGCTATTTTTCAGGTATGAAGATTTCCCCGTCTTTCCGCGTGATCGCCGCTCTCCCGGTCGGTTCTCCCCACCCCATTCGCGGCATCATCAGCCGATTGTGTTGCTTTTTCGCTACACTTGCGCTCGCCCTTTGCTCCCCCCAAAGCACGTCCGCCGGGCAACCCGCCGGCCATGCTGGTCGCGACTCCACCGGCCCCACCGTCGAGCTCCTCACCAGCGGCACACACACGTCCCTACGCGGCCTTAGCGTCGTCAGCGACCAGGTCGTCTGGGTCAGCGGCAGCGGCGGAACCGTCGGCAAATCCGTTGACGGCGGTAAGAACTGGACCTGGATAACCGTTCCAGGCTATGAGAAGCGCGACTTCCGGGACATCGAAGCATTCGACGCAATGACCGCCGTCATCATGGCCATCGCCGAACCCGCCGATATCCTGAAGACGACCGACGGTGGCAAAACCTGGAAGCTGGTCTATGAGAATCCGGCAAAAGGGATGTTCCTCGACGCCATGGAGTTCTGGAACGTCAACAGCGGCATCGTCGTCGGCGACCCCATCAACGGACGCTTCTTCATAGCCCGCAGCTTCGACGGCGGCGACACCTGGCGCGATATCCCTTTCGACAAGCTGCCGAAGGCCGACAGCGGCGAAGGATGCTTTGCCAGCAGCGGCACCAACATCCGCAATCTCGACCGCGATGAAGCCTGCTTCGTCACCGGCGGCCCCAACGCCCGGCTCTTCATCCGCGACAAGGCCATCGACCTGCCCATCCTCCAGGGTAAGACCACCACCGGCGCCAATTCGGTCGCCGTAAAAGATCATGCAAAAGAACACGGCGGCCGTCACCTCATCGTCGTCGGCGGAGACTTTGCAAAAGATACGCTGCAGGAAAAGAATTGCTTTCTCACCAACGATGGCGGCAAGACCTGGACCCGCCCCTCCACTCCCCCACATGGCTATCGTAGTTGCGTAGAGTTCATCGGCGGCGCAAACGTCATCTGCTGCGGCACCTCCGGCGTCGATATCTCCACCGATGACGGACTCAACTGGAAACTCATCTCCCTGACCGGCTTCCATGCCTGCCGCGTAGCAAAAAAAGGCAAAGCCGTCTTCCTCGCCGGCGGCAACGGCCGGATCGCAAAGCTTATTTTTTAAACACCACCCACACCGCCGCAATCACCAACGCAAACGCCAGCAGATACCTCCAATGAAAAGGTTCCTTCAGATATAGAACGGCAAAAAAGGAAAAAACGATGAGAGTGATCACCTCCTGCGTGATCTTCAGCTGAAAAGCATTCATCCCCCCGATCGAGCCCCACCGGTTCGCCGGAACGGTAAGACAATATTCAAAAAAGGCGATACCCCAACTGATGAGTATCGCCTTCCACAAGGGCAATTCTTTATGATTCAGGTGCCAGTACCAGGCCACCGTCATAAAACAATTCGACGCAAATAATAGTAAGATTGTACGCATACTAATTCAATCCTCTGAAATCCACCGGCACCAGCTTGCTGACCCCCGGCTCCTGCATCGTCACCCCGTAGATGACATCCACCGTACTCATGGTCATCTTATTATGCGTTACGATGATAAACTGCGAGTTCTCGCTAAACTGGCGGATCATATTCGTAAACTTCCCCACATTGGCATCATCCAGCGGCGCATCCACCTCATCGAGGATACAGAACGGCGCCGGCTTGATCAGGTAAATAGAGAAGAGCAAGGCCGTTGCCGTCAGCGTCTTCTCCCCGCCACTCAGCTGACTGATGGAAGAGGGCCGTTTCCCCTTTGGCTTAGCGACAATGTCAATCCCGGTCTCGGCAAGATTCTCGGGATTTTCAAGCACCATATCGGCCGTATCCTCCTCCGTGAACAGGGACTTGAACACCCGCTGGAAATTCTCTCTCACCTTATTGAACGTATCCAGAAACTGCTGGTTGGCCGTCGCCTCCACCTCCTGGATGGTCTGCAACAGGCTATCCTTGGCGCTGACAAGATCGTTCTTCTGCTCCAGGATAAACTCATATCGTTTCTTCATTTCCTGAAACGCTTCGATCGCCGTAGGATTCACCTCACCCAGATTCTCCAGCCGCTTCTTCATCTTATCGGCCTTCTCCTGCAGATCCTCCACCGGAGTATCGCCCATCCGGGGCTGATCGATGATATCGTCGAGATTGATGCGAAACTCTACATTCAGTCGTTCCTTCATTCCCGCCAGCTGAAGCTTCAATTCATTCAGCCTGTCCTTGATGCTGCTCAGCAGATGCTCCAGCTGCTCCCGGTCCTTGTTCTTATGCCGGATCTCACTTTCCTTCTCACCAAGAGCATTTCTCAGATTATAATAAGCCTGGTCTGCCTCGTTCAAAACCCGCTCTTCCTCATCTTTCCGCCGCATCAATTCCAACACCGATTCCTCCGAGCCGCCGAGCAGGCCTTCACCCTCGGCAATGCTCTCCAGGGTTTGCTTCAGCTGCGAAGCATTCACCTCTATTTGATTCCGCAGATCGTTCAGCTGCTTGCTCTTGAATTCCATTTCCTGCTTCAACGCACTGATCTTGCTATGCTGCCGGGTAACCTGAAGGTTAAACTCGTTATATCCCGCCGAAGCATTGTTATAAGCCAGCTCCGCTGACCGATATTCTTCCTCCGCCACCTGCGCCTTTTCCTTCAATTCCGCGACGACCCTGACCAGCTCGGCCCAGGCATTGCGCGTATCTTCGATCCCCGCGATCGTCTCTTCCAGGTTCAACTGCTGCTCCTCAAGCCGGTCCTGCCCGGAGTTCTGCTGCGCATGCAGGTTCTCGATCTTATTCTCCAGCGAGAAAACAAAGTTGGTCAACCGGTTGATATCGTCCTGCGTCTGACGGATCGCCTGCTCCTTCAGCTGCTCGTTAAAGCCGATCACCTCGTTGTGCTTCTCCTGGATATCGCTCTTCAGCCCATCCACAACACCCTGCAACCGGCGCACTTCACCCTGCAGTTTTTCCAGGTTCTTGGCCCGGCCGATCTTCTTACCCTCGAACAAGCCGACACTGCCGCCGGTGAGCGAATATTTTCCTTTTACATATTTCCCCGTCTTCTCCAGCACAACGGCGCCGTTGCTGCTGGCCAGCGCTTCCTCGTTTTCGGCGATAAAGACATTCCCAAGAAGATGCTCCGCCAGCGGCCGATACCGCTCATCCACTTCGATGACGCTCATCGCCGGGATCATTCCTTCATAGGCAGGACTTTCAACACCCGCAATCCCCGTGACCTTGTCCAGCAGAAAAAAGTTCGCCTTGCCTTTCTTATTATTATCCAGTAGATCTACTGCCTGCATACCCTCCTGCAGATCATTGACGACATAGTAGTTCAGATAGGGCTCCAGCACATTCTCCACAGCCGCCCTGAACTCTTCTTTTACATAAATGATATCCGAAAGGATCGGCGCCTCATGGTTCCAACCGCTATTCTTATGCAGGAATTTAATACTCTCGGGATAGCCTTCCATCGAGTCGATCAGACTCTTCAGCAGGTCGTGCTCGTTCTTCTTGGCATCGAGACTCCGGCCCTCGTCGGCCAGCCGCTGACGCAGCGCTTCCAGCTGCCCCTGTGCCTGGAGGATATTCTCCTTGGTCCGCTCATGATGATCCTGCAATTGCCGGAGACCGTTTTGCTTGGATTCGAGCTCCTGCTCCTTGATCACCCGCTCTTCTTCCAGTTGCTTCAGCTGACTGTCCCGCACCGTCCGCTCCTCTTCCAGCTGCCGGATGCTCCGCTGCAGATTCTGGATGGAGGTATCGGCAACGGCAACCTTTTTCTCGGCATCGAACTGATCCCGCTGGATCTGCGCATTCTCCCGCCGTAAGGCATCGATCGTCACCCGGCGCCCGTCAAAGACCTGGCGCGTCTCGTCAACCGAATCCTTCAGCGATTCCAACTGCTCCTGTAATCCCGACAGTTTATTCTCTTCTTCCCCCACCTGCTGGCGGGTAAAAACGATACTCTCTTCAAGCCCTTTCAGCTGACCTTCCCCTTTAAGCAAAAACTCCTGCAGCGACCCCTCCTTCTCCTTCAGAAAATTCAGGCGCTGCGTCGCCAGGTTCTTTTCGTTCTCCTTGGTCCGCAACGACTGCACAAGGTCGTTAAACGTATGCTGCATGGATTGCAGGGCCCGCTCCTTCTCGATAAAGCCCACTTTTTCCTGCTCCAGGGCGGCTTCCTCCTGCGCGATCACCGCTTCCATCCGCACCTTCCGGTCCGTTTCCGTCTCGGCCTGCTCGTTCAGCTCGCGATAGGTCAGGTTGAACCCTTCCAGCGCAGCCTTTGCCAGCTCGATACTCAATTCCCGGTACTCCTTCTTGATCTCGTAATATTTTTCAGCCTTTTTTGCCTGGTTCTCGAGGCTCTTCAGCTGGTTGTTGATCTCGAAAAGCAGGTCCTCGATCCGCGCCAGGTCCTGCTCGGTGGCATCCAGCTTCTGCCGCGCCTCTTTCTTCCGGGTCTTGTAGATCGTGACCCCGGCAGCCTGCTCCAGCATCCGCCGACGGCTGTTATCCTTATCCTTGATGATATCATCCACCATCCCCAACTCGATGATCGCATAGCTGTCCGTACTCACCCCCGTGTCCATAAACAGGTTCTGAATATCCTTTAGCCGGCACGAAACATCGTTCAACCGGTATTCACTTTCCCCGCTTTTATAAAATTTTCGGGTAACAGTCACCGTGCTGAATTCCGTGGGCAGCAGGTTCTTGGTATTCTCAAAGGTCAGGCTCACTTCGGCCAACCCGGAAGCGCTCCGGGTCCTGCTCCCGTTAAAGACAAGACTCTCAAGGTTTTCTGATCGGAGATGACTGATCTTCTGCTCCCCTATCACCCACCGGATGCTATCGATGATATTACTCTTGCCGCAGCCATTCGGACCGATAATGCCCGTAATGCCCTCGTCAAAGCTGATATGAGTCTTGTCGGCAAAACTCTTGAATCCTTTTATTTCGAGGCTCTTTAATCGCACAGTTGTTTAAATTTAAACATGAGGGAACTCTACACAACCGACAAACCTACACTAAAACGGATACATTCTCCCGAAATTCGATCCACCGGATATGCACTTGTTGAAAACTTGGGAATAATAATTTTGCCTGCTATTTTCTTAGGGTTTCTAAACCCATAACAGGAAGAATTCTATATTTTTACTTAAATTGAAAGTCCAAACGCGACCAAACTCTCATATATGAATAATTTCATCGTTCCCATCGACTTTTCAGAAACATCGAAAAATGCCGCCCGCTATGCCGCGCACATTTCAACCCTCGTACCGGATGCCCATCTGATCCTCTACAATGTTTTTGATACCCTGGAATATGGGTCCGACAGCAGTCCCCTCGGAACCGAAGGGGCAGAGGATGCCAGCCGCAAAGCCATCGTCGAACTGGCGCTGGAAAGCGTCCGCAGCGAACTCTCCGCTATCACCAACGCCCGCATCTCGGTCGTCGCTGAAGAGAACAACAATTTCCTGGATACCCTGGAAGAATATGTAAAAAAGAACAATATCCAGCTGATCATCATGGGCCTCACCGGCGCCACCCGCCTCGGCCAGGTGTTCATGGGCAGCAACGCTCTCAACATCGTAAAAAGAGCCATCGCCCCCGTCATTATCACCCCGGAAAATACCCATTCCACCTCGGCCAAAAATGTCCTGCTGCTCACGGATTTCCAGGATATCGAGAGCACGATCCCCATCGATACCGTAAAGGAAGTACTCAACCTCTTCCACCCCCGGCTGTTCGTCGTCAACGTCGACCACGAACACTATGTACAGGTGACCGAAGAGTACAAGGCCGAGCGGACAAAGCTGGAAGACCGCCTGAAAGACTTCAACCCCGAGTTCTTCTTCATCCGGCTCTTCGACTTCGTGGAAGCAACGAACCAGTTCGTAGCCGATAACCATATCGACCTCATCCTCACCTTCCCGCGCAAACACTCCTGGCTGTCCAACGTATTCAAGACGACGAGCACCTCAAAGCTCGCCTATCACAGCCACGTGCCCATCGCGGCGATCAATGTCTGACAATATTGCGCCCGGGGCAGGGCCCCGGGCTTCCTTAAAAAACGTTCCGGTAAATTTCTGCAAGAGAAAGCAGGGACTGAATCGATTCCATCCGCAAATGACCATCCGGATCCAAACTGGCGTCAAACTTCCAGGAATCATCGGCCTGCCGGTGGCTGATCTCCACGAAGATTTGCGTACTGTCGATCAATACATATTCCTTGAAAGAAGGGATCTGACGGTAAAAGTGAAACTTCTTGCCCCGGTCATGGGCCTCCGTAGACGGTGACAATATCTCGAAGATCACGACCGGATTTTTCAGCGTATCAAACCGGTCATCCATCAGCTCCGGCTCGCCACATACGATCAAAGCGTCCGGATACATATAAGCCTCGCCCGAAGGCACAGTTACACGCATATCGCCGGGCAATACTTTGCATGGCTTACCCTTCAGATTATTTCTCATCTCGGCAATAAGATTGACAAGAATATCATTATGCGCCATCGACGCTCCGGACATCGCCGTGACTCGTCCTTTGTAAAATTCGTGCTTGTATTCTGCTGCTCGTTCCTGAACGAGATATTCGGTGGGAGTTATTTCGTATGACATAGGCATCAGGTTCCCCCAAAGTTACAATTTTTCCTCTGGCCAAAAAACATCCCCCATCATTCCCTATCTTTCCTCCCATGACCGATAACAGGAACGATCCCGACTACTGGAACGAACGCTGGCTTACCGGAGATACCGGCTGGGATATGGGCGGTGTCTCCCCGCCCTTGCAACACTATTTCCAACAGCTGACCCACAAAGACCTGCCCATCCTCATCCCCGGCTGCGGCAACGCCTACGAAGCCGCCTGGCTGCTCGACAACGGCTTCACAGATATCACCCTGCTCGATATCGCCGAACAACCGACCCGGCTCCTCCGCGAAAAATTCGCCGGCTCCCCTATAAAAATTCTGACCGCCGACTTCTTCCAACACCAGGGACAATACCACCTCATCGTCGAACAAACCTTCTTCTGCTCCCTCGACCCCACCCTGCGCCCGGCCTATGCAGAAAAGGCACACGACCTCCTCCGCCCCGGCGGCAGACTCGCCGGCCTGCTCTTCGACCGCGACTTCACCGGCGGCCCGCCGGACAGACCTCCGGTCTGTCGGCCGAAGGCCCATCAACCGCCCTACGGCGGCCACAAAGCCGAATATCAAAAATTGTTTGGGAAAAACCTGACCCTTAAGACCCTCGCCCCCTGCTACAACTCCATAAAACCCCGCGCCGGAAAAGAACTGTTCTTCATCGCCGTGCGCCCCGTCTGAATCCTGGATATGCCGGATAACCCTACACCGCCGGCTCCTGCTGACTCAAACAATGAAAACTGCCAAGCCCCCAGATGATCTCGGTCGAATCGATCCCGATCACCCGCCGCGCCGGAAAACACTCCTGGATGACCCGCAACGCCTTCTCATCGGTAGAACAACGGTAGGTCGGCACGATCACCGCCTCATTGGCAATATAAAAATTCGCATAAGACGCCGGCAACCGCTGATCCTCATAGACCACCGCATCCGGCATCGGCAACTCGACGATATTCAGCTGCTTCCCGTTCAGCAATCGCATCCGGGACAGATCCGCCAGATTCTGCTGCAACAAGGCATAGTTCTCATCCTGCTTATTCTCCTCGATCACCGTGATCACGGTATCCTCATCCACAAACCGTACCGTATCATCGATATGCCCGTCGGTATCATCCCCGACGATCCCCTCCTTCACCCATAACACCTGCTCGACACCATAGTAATCGCGCAGATATCCCTCGATGGCATCCCGATCCAGCTCCGGATTCCGGTTCTCATTCAACAGGCAGCACGTGGAGGTAACAACCGTCCCCGCCCCATTGAGATCCACCGATCCCCCCTCCATGATAATTCCCGGATAGTACACCGGTAATCCCAACGCCGCACCAACGCGCGTCGGAATATCGTCATCCAGATCATAAGGCGGATATTTATTGCCCCAGGCATTGTAATTCCAATCCACGATCACCTTCTTCTGATCGGCAGCCGGATTGATCAGAAACGCCGGACCATGATCCCTGCACCAGGCGTCATTGGTCGGATGAAGAAAGAATCGCACCATCTCCAGGTCGGCGCCCGCCGCCTGCAGGTGCCCAAGGGCAAAAGCTTTCATGGCCTCATCCGCCACATTGATACACACCTCTTCCCCCTTCGCCAGTTCTTTCACGAATTGCGCATAAAAAGGATAGACGCTCGCGATCTTACCCGGCCACGAAGCCTCCTTATGCGGCCAGCTAAGCCAGGTTGCGCTGTGTCTGCTGAATTCCGCCGGGAAATAATAGCCTGCTTGTTTGAGTGTCATCCTTGGAAAATTATTCTTCGTCGATATATCTTTTCGTTATCGGCTGATAAGAATCGATCCTCCGGTCCCGCATGAAGGGCCAGTGCGTGCGGTAACGATCCGTAGCCTGTGTATCGATCTCCACCACCGTCGTCTCCTCGACATCATGTGATGCCTTATAAAGCAATGTCCCAAAGGGATTGGCGACAAAACTGCCGCCCCAGAACTTCATTGCGCCGCCTTGCTCAAGACCCACCCGGTTGACACTGACGACATGCACCCCATTGGCCACGGCATGACTCCGCTGGATGGTCTGCCAGGCATCGTATTGCTCCGTATTGGTGGCCTCGTCCTGCGAAGTCGCCCAACCGATCGCCGTAGGATAGAAAAGGATCTCCGCCCCCATCAATGCCGTGATCCGCGCCGCTTCCGGATACCACTGATCCCAACAGATCAGGATGCCGATCGTCGCAAACCGGGTCTTGAACACCTTATATCCCAGGTCCCCGGGAGTAAAATAGAATTTCTCGTAATAGGACGGGTCGTCGGGGATATGCATCTTCCGGTACTTGCCCAGATAGCTGCCGTCGGCATCCAAAACCGCCGTCGTGTTGTGATAGATCCCCTGCGCCCGCTTCTCGAAAAGCGAAGCGATCACGACAACCCCAAGCTCCCCCGCCAGCTTCCCAAGCGCATCCGTGGAAGCACCGGGGATCGCCTCGGCTAACCGGAAGTTGTCATAGTCTTCCACGTCACAGAAATACAGGGAGGTGAACAGCTCCTGCAGACAAACGATCTGCGCACCCTTTGACGCCGCTTCCCGTACCTTGTCCATGGCCTTTTGAAGGTTGGCCGCCTTGTCGGCCGTGCAGCTCATCTGCACAAGCCCAACTTTTACTTTACTCATGACGATTGCCTCACGGAACTCTGTTAGGTATCCGCAAGGCGCGCAAAATTACAATATTTGAATGGGATTTGGCCCGTCTTATTACACCACGCCCCGGGCTGCCGGTGCACCCTCCGGGGCGGTATAACTATTTCCTCCCCATCTGCCGGAGGAAGGCCACATGGGAAGCCACCGCGTACCGAACCCGCGGATATTCAATATACACCAATCCATACTCCTGACAGGCCTGCCGGATGATCTTACTGATCGCCGGATAATGCACATGGGATATTTTAGGAAAAAGATGATGCTCGATCTGAAAATTCAACCCGCCAACCAACCAGGAAACCACCGGGTTATTGGTCGCAAAATTCGCCGTCGTCTTGATCTGGTGAACCGCCCACTCATCCTCCATCTTCCCCGTCACCTCATCAGCCACCGGGAACGAGGTATGCTCGACCGTATGCGCCAGCTGAAAGACCATGCTCAGCACAAAACCCGCCACCACCGTAAAGATCATAAAGCTGATCATCCAGTCATACCAGCCCAGCAGGTAGATCGGCAGGCCAACGAAAAGAAACGCATGAAAGACCTTAAATCCCCAGAAAACGAAGTGATCACTCAGCTTCATTTTCTTCAACGGCATATTTCCCACCTTGCTCTTGAAGTATTTCTCATAGTCAAGCAGGAAGATCCAGAACAAATAAAGAACGGAATATAATACCCAGAAATACAGATGCTGATAACGATGCATCTTATACCGCTTCTGCGTCTCCGTCATCCGCATCCAGGGCTGGATATCGATATCGTCATCGATCCCCGCGACATTCGTATACGCATGGTGCACCACGTTATGCTTCATGTTCCACATAAAGCTGTTCCCGCCAAGAATATTCAAAGAGAACGCCGCCAGGCTGTTCACCCATTTGTATTTTGAAAAACTGCCATGCGCCCCGTCATGCATCACGTTAAAACCGATCGCCGCAACCACCCCGCCCAGCAACACGCTTTCCAGGATAGCCCAAATGGCCGCAGGCGTAAAGAATACCAGGTGGATATAAATAAACGCAAAACTCACCATCAGGATCACTGCCTTGATAAAAAGATTGTAATTCCCCGTCTGCGACGCACCCACCTCTTCGAAATAGGTGCTGATACGCTTCTTCAACTCCATGTGAAAGGATTGCGTACCTTGGGTGAATTTGGGAATGGATGGCAGTGACATGATCAACAGTTAAAAATTTGAATAAAATACGGACAAAGGTAGCTTTTTTACGGCAGCAACGGTGTTAAAGGCGGCACAATATATTAACGCCAAAATACCGCCTTAAGTATCCATCTGCACAAACGCTTCGAAATCCTGGACCCCGATCATTTTCTCCGTGATAAACCCCTCAGCGTAGGGCACTCCGATCATCTTCCCGAACATTTGATGCCTGCCGATCACCGCATTCAGGAATTCCGGGCTCGAAATATAGGTCTGTGGCTCGTTTTCGCCGTAATCGGCTGAAAAGAATTGCGAGGAATAAGCCCTTATCGAGGCCAGTTTCTTATCGAAGACCGGCGATATGTCATACACGAAACTGGGTGCGGCATATCGGTCCTGGATATAGTGAAAAACATACTTCGGCCGCCACTGCTCCTGCGGCCTCCCTGCGTCGTCTGCGGTCTCGATCTTCCTTAACCCGCTGAGAAAGCAGGCGTCACTGATCAGATGACCCGCACGGCCGTGATCGGGGTGCCTGTCCTCCAGCGAATTGGCAAGCACGATCTCCGGCCGGTATTTCCGGATCGCCCGGATCAGCAACCGTTGATGCTCCTCATCATTTCGGAAAAAACCATCCGCCATCCCCAGGTTCTCCCGCGCATCCAGCCCAAGGATCACCGCCGATCTCGCCGCCTCCTGCGCTCGCAGCTCCACAGTCCCCCTCGTCCCCAGTTCACCACGCGTAAGGTCGACAACGCCAATCTTTTTTCCATGACGTTTTTCCATCAACAGTGTCCCTGCACACCCTAATTCAACATCATCGGGATGTACAGCCACCGCAAGTATATCCAGTTTCATATCTCCAGTTTAATGGGCGCAAATATACCCTCTTTTAACACAAGCCCTCCTTTTTGACACAATCGCCGCCTATTTGGCTATTTCCCCTTTGTGCAGTAGCTTCGCAGGTCGCTAAAACGGCCTGTCGGCCGTTGGCCGGTATTAATTCATAAAACAAAACTTTCGTTTGACATGGCATACGATGTAGTCGTTCTCGGCAGCGGTACCGGTGGGTACCCGGCTGCTATCCGGGCTTCACAGTTGGGCTTTAAAGTAGCAATAATTGAAAAGGAAAATCTCGGCGGCGTCTGTCTGAACTGGGGTTGTATCCCTACAAAAGCATTGTTAAAGAGTGCGCAGGTCTATCAGGATATTCTCCACTCAAAGGATTATGGCATCGAGGCCAGTGGAAAGGCCGACTTTCCCGCCGTCATCAAGCGCAGCCGCGGAGTCTCCGATAAAATGACAAAAGGCGTTCAGTTTCTGATGAAAAAGAACAAGATCGACGTCATTATGGGTTACGGAAAGCTAAAGGCAAAAGGACAGATCGAAGTCACCGGCGCCGACGGCAAGACCCACATCGTGGAAGGTAAACATATCATCATCGCCACCGGAGCCCGCAGCCGCGAACTGCCCAACCTGAAACAGGACGGCAAAAAGGTCATCGGCTACCGCGAGGCAATGACCCTTCCCGAACAACCCAAAAGCATCATCGTCGTAGGCAGCGGCGCCATTGGGGTGGAATTTGCCTACTTCTACTGGTCGATGGGTGCGAAGGTTACAATTGTGGAATTCCTTCCCCGTATCGTCCCCGTCGAAGACGAAGACATCTCGAAAGAATTGGAAAAGAACTATAAGAAATACGGCATCGAAGTCCTCACCAGCAGCGAGGTCACCAGCGTCGACACCGGCGGCAACGGCGTGAAAGCCAAGGTAAAAACCCCTACGGGCGAAGTTACCCTTGAAGCCGACGTCCTCCTCAGCGCCGTGGGGATCAGCGCCAATATCGAGAACATCGGTCTCGAAACCCTCGGCGTAAAGACCGACAAAGGCAAGATCACCGTCGACAAATTCTACCAGACCAATGTACCCGGCTTCTACGCCATCGGCGACTGCGTACCCGGTCAGGCCCTGGCTCACGTATCCACCAAGGAGGGCATCATCTGCATAGAGAATATCGCCTACAACGAAAAGAAATTCGCCCACCAGCCGGAAGCCCTGGATTACAACAACGTCCCCGGCTGTACCTACTGCACCCCGGAAGTCGCTTCCGCCGGCCTCACCGAAAAACAGGCCCGCGATGCCGGCTATGAGGTCAAAGTCGGGAAATTCCCGCTCAGCGCCTCCGGCAAAGCAACCGGCGTAGGCCACAACGAAGGCTTCGTAAAGGTCATCTTCGACGCTAAATACGGCGAATGGCTCGGTACCCATATGATCGGCTACAACGTAACCGAGCTCATTTCGGAAACGGTCCTCGGCCGCAAGCTGGAAACTACCTACCACGAGGTCCTCAACGCCATCCACCCGCACCCGACTATCAGCGAGGCGGTAAAGGATGCCGTGGAAGCAGCCTACGGCGAAGCCATTCACTTATAATCTTAAATACAAAAGGGGGCCATTACTTTTACCGAAAATGGCCCCCTTTTTGTTTTAAATCGGAGCATGGACAACCGCAACTCCAGTATACTCTACGGCATCCTCGGCATCTACGCCCTGATGATCAGCTGGCACTACAACCACTCCCTGATCCTCCTCATCATCCACTACATCTTCTGGCCCATCTACCTCGTTTACCAACTCCTGACCGGCCACCTTTCCCACGACCTCTGGCGCACCATCCCCGAATCCTATTTCAAATAATCCTCCAAAAAATTTATTTTACAGCGGCATAGGGGTACGATCCCGGTGGATTGTTACCCAATAAAAGGATTTGATAACCAACGCCACCGTTAAAGCTATTACACAATCGCTAACCATGGACTGGGATGATGCCGAAACCATCCGGCTGCTAAAAGGCCGGGACGAAGAAGTATTCGGGCAACTATTCAAAGCCCATTTTTCACCGCTGCGCAAATACGCTTTCACCTTCGTACAGGAACAACAACTGGCAGAAGACATCGTACAAAACATCTTCTACAAACTATGGAAAAGGATCGAAGTCCTCAACTTCTCCGACTCCGTCGCCGCCTACCTGTACCGGGCCGTCTATAACGAAAGCCTCAATGCCCTGAAACATAATAAGGTGAAGCGGGTCTATCAATCCTGGTTACACCGGAATATGAACCAACATTCGGACAACGCCGTCAAAAAATTACATCATGACCAACTGGAAATACGACTCCACAAAGCCATCGGCGACCTCCCGCAACAATGCCGCACCATCTTCCAGCTGAGCCGCTTCGAAGGCCTGCGCTATCACGAGATCAGCCACCGGCTCGGCATCTCGCCAAAGACCGTCGAGAACCAGATGAGCAAAGCCCTCAAGATCCTCCGGGCAAGACTGATCGAATTCCTCATCCTGCTGGCGCTGTATTTTGTCAACAATCATTAAACCCACCGACTTGAACCAACACGACCATACACCGATCGATGACCTGCTGGTCAAACATCTGCTCCGGGAAACGAGTTCGGCGGAGAACCGTGTCGTGGAAGAATGGCTGGCCGAAACCCCCGCCAACCGCCACTACTACCAGCAGCTGCAGCTCATCTGGGAAAAAAGCCTCCACCTCACCCCCTCGACATTGATCGAATCCGCGGGCGATGAAGAAAAAGCCTGGCAGACACTCCGCCAAAAGTTCCACACTCCATCCCGGCCAAAACCGGTCATCCCGCTCCCCTGGGCAGCTGCGGCCGCCGCAGCCATCCTCCTGCCCATCCTGTTCCTCACCTTCTTCGGCTGGCCCGGTCAGGAAAATACCCAGGTCCTGAGCTCCAACAATATCATCCTCCGGGATACCCTTCCCGACGGCACCACCATAACCCTCAATACCCATTCGACGCTTACCCATTCCAGGAAGTTCAAACACCGCAACGTCGAACTGCAGGGCGAAGCCTTCTTCCAGGTCGCCGCAGACAGGGACCGGCCCTTTCAACTGGCCGCCAACGGCATCTCCATCACGGTACTCGGCACGGCCTTCAACGTGCGAACGGATTCCGCCACCACCGATATCACAGTAGAGACAGGCCGCATAAGGGTCACCAACCGTCACGGCGCGATCGAACTCGGCGCCGGCGAAAGTCTCACACTCGGACCCGACGACAGCCGGCCGCAAAAACATCCCAGCCCCACGGTCCTTCATCATTATTTTCATCCCCGCGTCTTCGAATGCCACGACACGCCGCTCGGACAACTGACCGATGCCCTGCAGGAAGCCTATGGCGTACATATCCTCATCGCCGACCCCGTACTTCGTCAGCAAAAGCTCAACGTCAGCTTTCACGACGAAAGCCTCGACCGCATTCTTTCCGTCCTCACCGAGACCCTGAACCTAACCTCCACAAGAAAGGGTGACTCCATCATCCTGAACAAATAAGGTTCCCATGAAACGCAACACACTCATCCTATTTCTTATAGTCGCATCGCTCGGAGTAAAAGGCCAGCCCATTCTCGACCAGTCCATCCAAATTGCGATCGACCGGCAACCCCTCGGCCACGCGCTCGAAATTATCGGGACAACCGGCCGGTTTACATTTTCCTATGAAGGCACGATCCTGAACAAGGACAGCCTCGTCACCCTCCCCTCGCAAACAAAGACCGTCCGCGAGATCCTCGACCATATCTTCAACCACCGGCTCGAATACCGCGAGAACGGCCGCTATCTCATCCTGCTGCCGGCAACGGCAAAACCCCCTCCCCCACCCACAGAACCCAGACACTTTACGATCAGCGGCGTCATCCTCGACGAGTCCACCGGTCAAAAAATTCCCGACGCCAGCGTCTACGACCCGGACCGGCTCATCGCCACCCTCAGCAGAGCGGATGGCAGTTTTGTCATCCGGCTAAAAAGCAAAGGCCGGCCCGCTGCGCTCACCATCAGTAAAGAGTTCTATACCGACACGACCATCACTTTATCACCCGCTGCCGGTCAGCTGACCATCCTGCTCAGCCCCGCCTTCTCCCCGACCCCGGTAACGCTCTCCCCGCAGTCGATCTCCCCCGATACGATCAGCATCTCCTGGCAGGCCGACGCGGCACAGGTAAGAACGATCCTGAAAAAGGATCTGGTCCAGGTGGAAATGACCGGCTTCGGCCGGATCCTTCTTTCCTCCCGGCTGAAGATGCAGAGCCTCAATCTGAAAAAGCTGTTCATCCAACGCCCCATACAGGTATCCCTGGTGCCGCGTCTCAGCACCAACGGCCCACTCAATTCGCAGGTCACCAATAAATTTTCGATAAATCTCGTCGGCGGCTATTCCGCCGGCCTCGAAGGCGTCGAGCTCGGTGGGGTCTTCAACATCGACAGACGAAAAATGGTCGGCTTCCAGGCCGCGGGCGGCGTCAACATCGCCGGCGACACCGTGGTCGGCGTACAAATGGCCGGAGCCTATAACCGCGCGCTCGACACGGTAAAGGGCCTGCAAGCCGCCGGTGCGGCTAATACTGCCCGTAATGTTCAGGGGGTCCAACTGGCAGGCGGCGTCAACTTCGCCGATCACGTAAACGGCTCCCAGCTGGGCGTCGTCAATATCACCCGCCACCTCAGGGGCTTCCAGCTGGGCGTCATCAACATCGCCGATACCTCCGAAGGCGTCAGCCTCGGCTTGTTCAACTTCGTAAAACACGGCGGCATCCACGAGCTGTCCCTTTATGCCAACGAGTTCTCCCCGTTGAACCTCGCCTACCGGTCCGGCAACAAGGCACTCTATACGATCTTCTCCGTCGGTTGGAACCCGGACAACGACCGCCGGTCCTATTACTACGGCCTCGGTCTCGGCCATCGCTGCCCGCTTGGCAAAAAACTCTCGCTGGACATCGAAGCCAGCGAAGCGCATCTCGCCCCAGCCGCCTTGAAGAGTTTCGGCGACGGCACCTGGCTCCATCGCCTGAATATCGATCTGCACTGGAAGATCACAAAAGTATTCGCCCTGTCGGCCGGTCCCTCCATGGCCATCTATACCCCCGACAAAGATTACTTTATCCAGGGGCATTTATACCATCCCGTAACCTACTCCACCTTTACCTTCTCCGGCCGCAATATCGGGTGGATCGGCTGGCACGCCGCCATCGACTTCCTCTAGTTCCGCGCAGGGGATAGCCATGCTAAGCAGCGGCAAGCGCGCTAAGGCAGATAGACCATGTCCATATGGAAATATTTCTCCAGCACCTCATCCCGGTGATCATCGCTCTGGATGATCCGCACCTGGCGCTTGCCGTTCTCCGTACGGATCAGCTTATTGTTGATCAGGCTGATCCTGCCCTCCTTCGTGGGAAGCGTACAGATCGCACTGCGGCGGAAATGAGATTCGGGCGAGGTCTGGTGAAACTCGTTCATCGAATGGAAATCATCCAGCACCCGGGGAGTAAGGGTAAAAATATAATCGATCTTGAAATCCTGCTTTGAATTACTCCATTTGGCGACCCCAAGATATTGCTGGCCGTCCACGATCACCGGATCGATGATCTGGTAGAAAATGCGGCCGTCACTTTGGATCTCACCCGGTGTGACCGCCAGCGGCGCAAGCGAAAAATCCCCATACCCGACATCAACCAGCCATTGACGGCCACTCAATTCGACAATCAGGGCCATATGCTCAAACTCCCGGCCATACTTCCCATTCCCATGATGCAGCCTCCCGCCGACCATGGAAACATGGAATCCGCAAAGCTCCAGTAAATGGTGAAAAAGGATATTTAGCTCGTAGCAGTAGCCGCCCCGGTGGTCATGTATGACCTTCTGGTATAAGAAATTGATTTGCAGGATGATAGGCACCTGGTTATGGATGTCCATAGTCTCGAATGGAATGGCAGATACATGATTGTACTGCAATTCCTTCAAGGTGGCCAGGTCCCTGTATAATACTCCATTATAGTTGATCCTGCGTAAATATCCGCTGATATCCATGCTAGTGGTTTGTTTATCTATTCCGTGTCTATAGGTCTGTTAGGAGTCTTCTTTCTTCTAAAGCTCGATGGTTTCACCAGGTTTGGGAAGGAGCAACTCCTTACCAGCCGCGGCAAAATCCGCCTTCGCCTTCTCCGCATCGATCTGGATGATCGGCCAGGTATTATAATGAACCCCGACTATCTTCTTACATTTCACAAAATCCGCCGCATGAAGCGCATCCGCTGGATCCATCGTATAATTACCCCCGATCGGCAGGATGGCAAAATCCAGCTTCGCCCACAACGGGATCAACTGCATGTCCATGGTCAGCGCCGTATCCCCTGCCGCATAGAAATTCCCCGCAGGCGTGGTAAAGACAAAACCCAACGGATTACCGGCATACGTTCCGTCGGAAAAAGAGGAAGAATGGATGGCATTCACCGCCCGGACCTTGCCAAAATCAAATCCGACCGGCCCGCCGTGATTCAAAGGATGCGCATTCTCAACGCCGTTCTTATTAAGCCAACCGGCGATCTCCGCCGCCGCCACACACTTTGCTCCGGTGTTCTTCGCCACCCTTACCACATCCGCCGTATGATCCCCGTGCCCGTGGGTAATAAACAGGTAGTCCGCCTTAATCTTATCAATATCAATGTTCTTCGTATGAGGATTACCAGTAAAGAAAGGATCGAACAACAAGGTCTTGCCATTTACTTCGATCGAAAACGTCGCGTGACCGTAAAATGTTAACTTCATGGGTATTATTTTTAAAGTTCCGTTAAAAAACAAGCAACCTGAGCAAAAGTTCACCCCGTTCTATCTTTATAAAAAAAATCAAACACCATGCTTCACAAACTCGCCAAAACTTTCACCTTCCTTCTGCTTGTAACCGGCTTCTGCCAGCACACCGTTGCCCAGGCCCTCAGCGGCGACGACATCAAGACACAGTTCATCAAAGACTGGGAAAGAGCAAGATCCTATACCCTGGACTATCTGAACACCATGCCCGCCGATAAGTATTCCGCAAAAGCAGTCGACAGCATCCGCAGCTTTGCCCAGCAAATGCTGCACCTCGCAGCCGGCAACGTCGGCCTGATCTCGACCGCCACCGGTGAGAAGCTCACCTTCCCCGGCGGCCGGACCCTCGAAGCCAGCCAAACCGCACAAAACAAAGACTCGGTGGTGTACTACGTCACCCGTAGCTATGATTACGCCCTCGAAAGCATAAAGAAACTCGACCCCAACAAGCTCGGCGAGTTGACCGGCCAGGGTAATAACAAGATCACCCGTTTCGCCTGGCTCGAAAAAGCATTCGAACACCAGACCCACCACCGCGGACAAACGACCATCTATATCCGCTTACAGGGCATCCGGCCGCCGAACGAAAGACTGTTCTAGCCGCGTCTGCGCAGTCTCGGGAGCTCACAAAGCCTCCGCTGCCTGCGCAACCCCGCGGTGTCCGCTAGCGCAGCCTCGCCCGCTCGTATTGCAACGGCCAGTGAATGTCCTTATGTCGCAACTCATCGGCCGCATGCAACGGAAAATAAGGGTCCCGCAATAGTTGACGGGCCAGGATGACAAGATCGGCCTGGCCCGTTGCTATGATCGTTTCGGCCTGTACCGCATTGGTAATGATCCCCACCGCACCCGTGAGCGCCCCCGAAGCCTCCCGGATCCGCTGGGAAAAAGCCACCTGGTACCCCGGTCCGACAGCTATATTTTGATGGGGAACAAGCCCGCCCGACGAGCAATCGATCAGGTCCACCCCTATTTCTTTCAACACACCCGCCAGCCGGACGGCCTCGTCGACCGACCAGCCACCTTCCGCCCAATCCGTCGCCGAGATCCGCACAAACAAAGGATACCCCGAAGGCCATCCCCCGCGCACCGCATCGACGATCTCCGTCAGCAACCGGGTCCGGTTCTCAAACGATCCGCCGTATTCATCCCGGCGCTGATTGCTCAATGGGGACAGGAATTGATGGATCAGGTATCCATGCGCCGCATGGATCTCCAGCACCTTGAATCCGGCCAGCATGGCCCGCCGCGCAGCCGCTTTAAAATCATCCACCACCTGCCGGATACCCGCGATCGTCAGTTCCACCGGCTGTCCATAGTGCTCATTGTACGCAACAGGACTCGGCGCCAGAACGGACCAGCCCCCCTCGCTCTCGGGAACCAGCTTGTTCCCATTCCAGGGCGCCCGCACACTGGCCTTCCTGCCGGCATGCGCAAGCTGGATGCCGATCTCGCTGCCCTGCGCCCGCACGAACTTCACGATCCGCCGCAACCCCTCGATATGCTCATCCTTCCAGATGCCCAGGTCCTGCGGCGAGATCCGGCCCTCCGGCGAAACCGCCGTGGCCTCGGTGAAAACCAAACCCGCGCCGCCAACGGCCCGGCTGCCTAAATGAACGAGATGCCAGTCACCGGCCATTCCATCATTCGCGGAATACTGGCACATCGGGGAAACGACGATCCGGTTCCCAAGAATAATATCTCTGATCGTCAAAGGACTGAATAGTTGGCTCATATTGCCGCGAAGGTCCTAAATTTATAGATAATTTTCATCAGCCATGACTAATCACCGCTGGAACCTCCCGTTCGTCGGCGCCCTGCTTTTCTCCGTGGCCTTCGCGCCCCGCGCAAAACATCCTGCCTCCCCCGAGGTCGTGATAGCCGCGGCCGCCGACCTCAAATTCGCCATGGACTCCCTCGTCGCCGTCTTCTCCGCCAAAAACCCATCCATAACCATCAAACCCATCTATGGCTCCTCCGGCAGCTTTTTCGAACAGATCAACAACGGCGCCCCCTTCGACCTCTTCTTCTCCGCCGATATCGACTATCCCAAAAAACTAAAGGAATCCGACAAGACCCTCACGGAGGTCAAACAATACGCCACCGGCCATCTAGTCCTCTGGAGCAAAAGCCTCGACCCGGCCCACCAACAGATGAACACGCTCCTCGACCCCGCCGTCCACAAGATCGCCATCGCCAACCCCGCCCATGCCCCCTACGGAAAACGCGCCGAGGAATGCCTTCACTATTACAAACTCTACGATAAGATAAAAGATAAACTCGTCATCGGCGAGAACATCTCACAAACCGCCCAGTACGCACAAAGCGGGGCCGCCGACGTAGCGCTTATCGCCCTCTCCCTGGCCGTCTCACCCACAATGAAACAGGCCGGTGGTAAATACTGGCTCGTCCCCGCCGCCTCCCACCAGCCCCTTCAACAGGGGTTTGTCCTGCTGACCCATGCCAAAGACAATGCCGCCGCCGCACAATTTGCCGCCTTCATCGGCACATCCACCGCTGCCGCCATCCTGAAAAGCTTTGGATTCGAACCATGAATGACCCCAACATAATAGACTGGCAACCTCTCTGGCTGAGCCTGAAGCTCGCGTCGGTGACCATGTTCATCCTCCTGTTCCTGGGCATACCGCTTGCCTGGTGGCTGGCGTATAGCCGGCGACGTTGGAAGGTCGCGGTGGAGGCCGTCATCAGCCTGCCCATGGTGCTGCCCCCCTCCGTATTGGGGTTCTATCTGCTGCTGGCCTTCAGCCCCGCAAACGCTTTCGGCGCATTCCTCTCCCGCTATCTCGATCTCCGCCTCGTATTCACCTTTCCCGGCCTCGTCATGGCATCACTGATCTACAGCCTCCCCTTCATGGTCAACCCCATCCTGGCCGGCTTCCGGGGTCTGCCGGCCGACCTGAAAGAAGCCTCGCAGACCCTCGGCAAATCCGAGACCGTAACCCTCTTTCGCATCCTCCTTCCCAATATCCACACCTCCCTCATCACCGGCGCCGTCCTTAGCTTCGCCCACACGATCGGGGAATTCGGAGTAGTGATGATGATCGGCGGCAGCATTCCCGGACAAACCAAGGTGGCCTCCGTCGCGATCTATGACGAAGTCCTTTCCACCAATTACCCCCTCGCCAACCGGTACGCCATCGTCCTGCTGGCCCTCTCCTTCGCCATCCTCCTGCTCGTATATAGTATCAATCACTATTACAACAAGTACAAAGCCCTGCCATGACGGAGCCCAATTCCTTTCTCGATTTTCATGCGACAAAAATGCTCCACACGGCACACGGAAAACAATTGCTGGATATCCGTTTCCAATTGGCAAAAGGTCAGATCCTTGCCCTCTACGGTCCCTCCGGCGCCGGCAAGACAACGCTTCTGCGCATCCTCGCGGGCCTCACCGGAGTCACCACGGGACATATCCGCCTCGGCGATGAGACCTGGCTCGACACCACCCGCCGCATCCACCTGCCCACCCGCCGCCGTACCATCGGATTCGTATTCCAGGACTTTGCCCTCTTTCCCAACCTCACCGTACGGCAACAGCTGCTCTATGCACTGCCGAAAGAAGCAGACAAAAAGATCATCGACGAACTCCTCGCCCTCATGGAACTCGAAGCCCTGCAAGACCGGCGGCCCGAGCTCCTCTCCGGCGGCCAGCAACAACGCGTGGCCCTCGCCCGCGCCATCGCAAGACGCCCCGAACTCCTGCTCCTGGACGAGCCGCTCTCGGCCCTCGACGACGAGATGCGCAATAAATTACAGGAATATATTCTGAAGATCCAACAGCGCTTCCACCTGACGACGGTCCTCGTAAGCCACTATCTGCCCGAGATCATCCGCCTCGCCGGATCGGCCATCGTCCTGGAAAAAGGCCATATCGCCGCCCAGGGACCACCCGCAGAGATCTTCTCCGCATCAAACGCGACAAATTCCTTCCGGACCACCGGTACCATCCTCCACATCGACCCCGCCGGCGCATCATCCGCCATAAGCATCGACTGCGCGGGCACGGTCATCAAGCTCATGATCAGCACCTCCGAAGCAGCCGCCTTAAAGCCGGGACAATCGATCACCGTCTTCTCCCCACTCTTCGCGCCACAGCTGATCCCGTAAAAAAAACTTCCCTCCAAACCGGAGTAATCCGATATTTGGCACATGGCTGTATTGTCCGTCTGGGAAAAAGAAAGCTTTTTTGCACCCGCCGATATCATCATCGCCGGAAGCGGCCTCGTCGGCCTGTGGAGCGCCCTGTACCTCAAAAAACGGGCGCCCAAATTAAGCATCACCATCGTCGACCGCGGGATCATCCCCACCGGCGCCAGCACCCGCAACGCAGGCTTCGCCTGCTTCGGCAGCCTGACCGAACTGATAGCCAACCGGGAAGAGATGGGCGAAGCCCAGCTGCTGCAGCTCGTAGAGTGGCGGTACAAAGGAATAAAAAGGATCCGCAAGACCTTCGACGCCCAAACCATCGACTACGAACGCAATGGCGGCTACGAACTGCTCACCGCCGCCGACCCCAACGAACTCCGCTCGCAGATCGATACCTTCAACCGGTTGCTCAAGGACATCACCGGTCAACAAAAGACCTTCCGGCTGCAGAACGGGAAGATCGCCGGCTTCGGCTTCGCCGGAATCCAACACCTCGTCGAAAGCAGAGCCGAAGGCCAGCTGCATTCCGGCAAACTATGCCAGGCCCTCCTGCGGCTCGTACAATCCATGGGTGTCACCGTTCTCAATAACATCGAGATCACCGGCTTCGAGAAAGTACACGGACAGTTGCTCCTCCACACACAACACGGGTTCCCCTTATTGACCACCCAGCTGCTCGTCGCCACGAATGCCTTCGCCCGCCAACTGCTCCCCCAGATCGACATCACCCCCGCACGAGGCCAGGTCCTCGTCACCTCGCCCATCGAAGGACTACCGGTCAAAGGAACATTCCACTTCGAAGAAGGGTTCTATTATTTCAGAAACCTCGGCAACCGCATCCTGCTGGGCGGCGCCCGCAACAAAGCAATGAAAGAAGAGAACACCCCGGAAATGGAGATCACCGGCAGGATCCAACAGGAGTTGGAACGCTTTCTAAGCGAGACCATCCTCCCCGGCCGGCATTATTCGATCGAACATCGATGGAGCGGGATAATGGGCATGGGTTCAGAAAAGATGCCGATCCTTCGCGCAGTCAACGAGCACGTCTTCTGCGCCGTGCGGATGAGTGGAATGGGCGTCGCGCTTGCACCCGTCATCGGTGAACAGGTTGCCGATATGATGACGGCCTCATAATTTCACGAACTTATACCCCGAAGCTCCCCTGCCGTCATTGATGCGGATAAAATAGACCCCGCTGGAAAGATGAGAGACATCCAGCCCAAACGAAAGATCAGTGATCCTCGACGCCATCACTCGTTGCCCCATCTGATCATACACCTCCAGCATCGAACCCAGACAGCTGGCTTCACTCATCTTCACCGACACCTGGCTGACCGCCGGGTTCGGATAAAGACTCAGCGTGGGTGAATGATTGTCCCCCGTCACCAACTGGGCCGGCGTATCGGTAACAAGCGCCGCAACGGAGGCCGCGGTCGAAGTGAGCAGGGCATAACGGAACCCGCCGGGAGCAAACAAAGTCCGCATCCGGTCCCGCTGCCCATGGGTAAACATATGCATCCCGATATCATCGGTAAAATCCATGTAGTCCATATACATATTCCCATACGGGGTGTTCCCGCAGGAAACAACGACACCGGCCGGATCACCATAAGTGGCCTGCGACTGCGGCGGCGTATCGGCAACCTGGTCATCCCCACAGTCGGCATCCCCCCATACATGGATCATGTTCAGCCAGTGACCGATCTCATGGGTCGCCGTCCTGCCGAGGTTGTACGGCGCCCTCGCCGAGCCGCTGGTTCCAAACGCGCCGAAAGCAATAACGACCCCATCCGTTTCCTTCGGGCCGCCCACCAGACTCGAATAGCCCAGCACACTGCCCTGAAGATTACAGACCCAGATGTTCAGATAACGGTCCCGGTCCCACGCATCATCCCCGCCCGAAGCAGAGAACTTCATATCGTCTTCAATGGAAAAAGCGGTGATATTCGTATGCTTGCGGAGGATCCCCGAAATGGCCCTGCCGTTGGTGTCCAGTCCGGCAAGCACAAAACGAAAACCGCAGTCAGCGGCAAAAGAACGGTAATAGCCGGGGATATCCGCCGTATCCGGATTCTGTTTTTGATAGTCCCGGTTCAGCACGTCGATCTGCGAGCGGATCTGCGCATCGCTGACATTCTGCTCGGGAGTATTGTAAACAACATGGACGATGACGGGAATAGTGATAAGCGAAGAAGAGATATTGCCGCCCCTGGTGGGAGCCGCTCCCTCCACCTCGACGGCCGCCAGCTGCCGGCGCGTAAACTGCTCGTTGGCCGCCACAGCGGAAGCCAAAGCAGGATGGAGACTCAACTGCTGCTGCCGGTAGTCGAATGAACGACAGCTGCGCTGGCTCCAACCGGGTAATATGATCAACAAGCACCCGAAAAAGGGTAAAAAATACTTCATCATACCAATCTGATTCAGAGTCGGTAGATCATAAGTATTGGCTGTATACTCGAAAGCATGCACCTCCGGGGAGTACCCGCGGCAAAGGCTTGGAAAAAAGATAATTGTCTTGTTAGCAACGGCGAATTACTTCAGCCGGCTTACACGCTGGACTACACTTGTCCAGGTATTGGATTAGCTTTCACGAAGGATATTTGCCCGTACACGAACCGCCGGAGGCGATTCAGGCTAAGAATGAGAAGGAACAGAACCCGAATGGAAGAGAAAATTGTGGTGTGTGGTGCAGGGGGTCCTGTTCAATGATAATTCCCTGTAAAGCAATCAATTTTTTTTGAAAAATGCAAGTTTTTTAACCCTTATTTTTGCCATCTATGAACAAACTGAGCCTTTTGCTTTTCGCCGGATGCCTATTCGCAGCCTGTAACAACTCCCCAAAACAAGATACTCCGGCGACCAACACGGACAAGTCGGCCGACAATACTCCCCCTACCCTGAACTATACGGTCGTAAAAGCCTTCCCGCACGATACCAGCGCCTATACCGAAGGATTCCTCTTCCATGACGGGCAGTTATATGAAAGCACGGGAACGGAACCGGAAATGCCGGCCGACCGCCGATCCATGTTCGGCACCGTCGACCTGGCAACGGGTAAGATCACCCCCAAGGTCGAGCTCGACCGCAATAAGTTCTTCGGAGAAGGCATCACCTTCCTCAACGGCAAGGTCTATCAGCTGACCTATACCACAAAGGTCGGTTTCATCTACGACGCAAAAACCTTTAAAAAACTCGGCGAATTCACCTTCCCCAGCAACGAAGGCTGGGGCATGACCAACGATGGAACCAACCTGATCATGAGCGACGGCTCCAGTAATATCAGCTATCTCGACCCCAGGGACTTCCACCTGGTAAAGATCCTGGGCGTAACCGACAACAACGGCCCCGTCAGCAATATAAACGAGCTCGAACTGATAAACGGCTTCCTCTACGCCAATCAATGGCAGACAAACTATATTCTGAAGATCGATCCCGCCAGCGGGAAAGTAGTCGCAAAATTGAACCTGGATTCTCTCGCCGGCCAGATAAAAAGCCAGTATCCCGGCGCCGAAGTACTCAATGGCATCGCCTATGATTCAACCTCAGGCAAGGTCTATATCACCGGCAAACTATGGCCAAATATCTTTGAGATAAAATTTCCGCTATAACCGCGCTCATGACCTCATGGGGCGATGCCTATTTGGCGACCACATAGATCAGGCTGCTGCATTTCGACTTGTCGACAAAGGCCCGGGCATTCGAAGAAACTCCGTTCGCTACGGCCCTCACCATACTGCCCCCACCGCGATATTTCTCGCTCAGCATGCTGATATAGATGGCATCATACCACATCGGCTGGCTATATTGCAGCTGAAGCCCGTGCCCATCCAGCAACGTCTCCATAGCCTCCGGTGAGAAATGATAGAGATGCCGGGGAACATCATAAGCCGCCCAGGCCTCTCCATACACCCGCGCATCATAACAGGTGTAGTTGGGAACGGCAATAAAGATCCGGCCGTTACGGCGCACCAGCGTCTTCAGCTGCTCGACATAAGGATGCAGGTCATGCACATGCTCCATGACATGCCAAAGCGTGATCGCGTCAAAACTATCGGGCGACAGATAAAACAAATGATCCATATTCAACAACTGGACCCGGTGATCCGTCACAGCATGCTCCCGCGCCGTCTCATCAGGTTCGAGCCCCGTCACCTCCCAGCCCTCTTCCTGCATATAGGCGACAAAAGCACCCGTCCCGGCCCCGATGTCCAGCAGCTTCCCCTGCCGTTTCCGCGTGGCCGAAGCGATCAGCCGGTATTTGTCCGACAACGTCTGCCTCCGCACCATGTGATAAAGCCGGTTGACAAGCCCTTTATTGGTGTTGCTATGGGAGATATACTCTTCGCTGCGATAATACGCGCCGATCGATGCAGCATCCGGCACGTCCTGCGTAAACCGCAACGTACATTGCCTGCATTGCCAGATCGCAAATGACTCGTGGGAAACAGTATGATCCTTCGCCTGAAGCGCCGGCTCAAGCTCGGCCGATTGACAGACGGGACATGTGGTATAATGAATCAGGGGCATAATGGCTGGAAAACTAAAATTTGGTTTGATTGCCCATGGACAATCCGTGCGAATAAAAATACCAGCCAAGAAAGGCCAGACCGGCTCCGGCGATGATCAGCGCAATAACCCACCAGGCCATCTTCCGGCGCTTGCCGGCATCGTCATGCAGCCACTCGTTCATCTCGTCACTGGTACGCTCACGATCCCCCACCAGCAACGTATGCTGGGCATTCTGCCGGTTGACGCGCATCGCCGGCGTTGGCTGCAGAAAGCCAAAGGAAGACGCGGCCGGCTCGAACAGGACATTTCCCGAGCCATCCTTCTTCAGGATCCCCACACCGTCCCAGGACACCGCATCCTCGTTCTTGATCCGGTTACGAAGCTCGAAAGAGAATTCGTTGTACCATTTAATGGCCTCATAATCAAGCACATTTTGTTGGGTTGCGATAAAGGTGAAGAATTCCTTATCCGGGGCGTCGAAATACTTGTCAAAGCGAAAATGATACACGGGAGGCAACATCGTCCTATCGGCCACGTCTACGGCAGCAGGCAGGGTCTCCAGATAGATCGTTCCCAACCCCGGGATGCTGATGCTTCGATGTTGAAATAAATAAGCGTTCAGGACCTCGAACATGACTGTAGCCGTTTACTTAAGCTGCGAATCTACTCATTTCTTGCTATCACCAAACGAAAATATTATACCCCCCAGCACATTGAACCCATAGACGGGATACTGGTGCCAACGCTCATACTTATTGTTGAAGAGGTTATTCATCTGGAACCAGAGGTTGAGCATCCTCGTGATCCGAAACTCCACCCCCGCATTCATATCCGCCCCGTTATCCCCCTTGAAGGCAACCCCATCCGTCGGCGAACGGTACTGGGCCGCCGTAAAGGCGAAAAAGTCCAGCTTGGCATAGAAGTCTTTAAAGGCCTGCCACTTCAGGTGCGCATTCAGCTCCACCGGCAAAAGCCCCCAGGGCTTGACCTCCGTTTTCAGATCCTTATATTGGTAGATATTCGCTTCCGCCGTTACCGTAAGATCCTCCCCCTGCAGATAACTCAACTCCCCATGCAGCTGAAGCGCATTCATCGATGACTCGTAGCGGATCAGAAAGTCCTTCCCGCCCCCCACGCTGTCATTGACAAAAAGCGGCATATTCTTATAGGTCAGGAACCCCACCTTTGCAGCATAGGTAAAATGATTGCTGATCGACCCTTTAAAACCCGCATAACGTTCTTCCATCCGCGTATTTCGCAGGCTGTCCGTCGGCTGGGCCAGCCAGGGATTGATCGATTCAAACCGCTGATAGGACCCCTTATCATAATAGCCGATCCAGCCCAGCTGGATGGTAAACCGCTGATCGTTCGTCGAGATATCCGCCAGGAAATTGGGCAGCAGATAAAAGTTCTTATTATCCCAGGATGGGGTCACCGCCGCCTGCAAAAAGAAGTTGGAGGACTTCACCAGGAACGCCGGGTTGACATAATAGATATTGTTGTTCTGCGGGAAAGGGTTATTACCACCCGTCAGCGGCGTCGGGCTGTAATGCGTCAGATCGGCCGTAAAACCCAGGTCAAAGGCAAATGGCGCGCCGATCGTCTTCTCCAGCGGCAGATTGAGCACCGTATTGGCCTCCGTTGCCTTGGGGTCATGATTGTCCGTGAAATAAGAGATCTTGATATTGGGATGATACAGCAATCCAAACTCCGTCGGCTCCGTATTGCGCAGGCTCAGCCCGCCAAAAAAGGTCTGGAACCCCTGCTTCACCTGGTCGCTGGTAAACTTCAGCGAGTCCGGCCGGTATCCGTAGAGATGATACACGTCATTCTTGAACCCGACATTCCCGCTCCATTCCAGATTATTGGCCGTCTTTACCGTACCCATCACCTTTACATCCGTCATACTGTTCTTTTGGTACGGCAGGCTTCCCTTGGAGCTGAGCTGATTCGCAAAAATATTGAAGAAGGTGGTCTTGCCATCGCCAAAACTGAACCCGGTTCTAATATACGGGATATGGACATTGCCGACCCCGATCTTGATGAAATTGTAGTTCACCCAGGGATTGATGGAGTCCCGCTGCAAGGCCACCGGCTTCAATTCCGCCGGCTGATAGCTGAGAAAAAGGAATTGCGCCGGAATAGTATAGGTCAGCCGCGGACGACTGGTATCCACCGCCGGCGGCGCCGCATTGAAATTGATCTTTACGGCATCCCGCAGCACAGGCTTGAAGGAGGAAGTGATGTCAATCGTCCTGCGTTTGGTCGTATCCTGCGCCCGCAACGAAGCACCGGCGCAAAAAACGCCAAGCATCAGCAACAACAAATTTTTCTTATCCATGTATGCGTACATTCCGGGTTATTTAATTTGCCTGCGGCCTAATTACTGCCACTGTCTACCTTGCTGCCCTTCTTCTCCTCCTCCGTCACCTGGGCGAGTTTCTGCTGCGCCTTCAGCCGCAACTCCTCGATCTTGGCATTCTCTATGATACTTTGATAAGTGGCCTTGGCATTAAAGAAATCCTTTTCCGCGAAATAGATATCGCCCAGCAGCAGATACGCCTTCGTCACCCATTCCTCATACGATCCCGACTTATTCACTACCTCAAAGGCCGCCTTTTCGGCGTCCTTCAGTTGGTTCGCACTGAAAAGACAGGCTGCTATCTGATATCGCGCTTCCGCGCTGTATGCCGACTTGCTCAGCCCGGCCGCCGTGCGGAAATACTGCAGAGCCTGCTCACATTGATTGTTCGCCTGGAAGGATTTGGCGATCGCCATATTGGCCAACACCTTATCATCCGTGCTCACCCCCTTCTGCCCAAGCAGGTCCTTGGCATTTGCCACGGCTTCGGGCCATTTCTGCAACTGGTACTGGCTGCGCAACAATCCCCGCATCGCCTCCATCTTATTGGCCTCGGAAGAAGCAAAATCCTTCAGCCTGCTGAAATATTTCTCCGCGTTGGGATAATCCTTCAGGTTGAAAAAATACAGCGTGGCAGCCTGCAGCAGGGACTTCTCGCCAAACTTGTTCGGCGCCCGGTCCCCCACCACGGCATAACCAACCACCGCCTTCGCCCAATCCTTCTGCGAAAAATAGATCTCGCTCTTATAATAATTGGCCTCAAGCGAATATTTGCCCTCGGGGAACTTCGCCAGATAGGACTCGAACCGCTGGATGGCGCCCGGGAAATTCCCATTGTTGAATTGTACTTCCGCCTCCTCATACGCCAGCTGATCTTCCTGGCTGGCGCTTACCTCGACACCCATACCCTTGGCAAAATTGACATATTCGCTGCTCCGCCCCTCTTCCACATAAATGGTCTTGGCATTGTCGAGCCCCTCCTGCGCCTCCGGCGAGTTGGGATACTGCTTCAGCAACGAATCATACTGTTTCAGGGCCTCGGCGTTATTGTTCATGTTATACCAGGCGATCCCCGATTGCAGATAGGCCTTTGGCTTCAGCGCATCCGCACCCTGGGTACGCAACACATTCTTCAGATACGGCAGCGCTTCCCGATACTGCTCGCCGGCAAGATAGGTCCCGGCCACCTCCATATTGACATCCGCCGCCAGACTCGAAGTGGGATAACGCCGGGCAAATGAATTCAACAGATCGATCTTCTGCTTGCCATTGCTGACCCCCGCGATCATCGCCTTCTGAAGCGTCGCATAGTCACTGGCCGGCCAGGATAGATCAAGTACCTTATTATACATCGCCAGCGCCGTCCGGTAATCCCGGTTCATATAATAACAGTCCGCATCCCGGACATAGGCGTCCTGCTCCATCGGCGAAGACCGCAGACTGGGCGTCCGGACCACCTTTTCAAAAAACCCCTGCGCCTGGCGGTAGTTCTCCTTCTTCAAAAAACAATATCCCAGGTTATAATTGGCATTCGTTGGATTTACCTCGCCATTGGTGACAGGACTCTTCAGATACTCGATATAATACCGGATCGCATCGTCGATCTTACTCATCCGGTAGGCGATCTCCCCCTTCCAAAACTGGATATAGGGCAACACACTGGTATTATTGGGATCCTTCAGCGCCTTGTCCAAAAGCTCGTTCGCGCTCAGCAACATGCCATCATTCACCAGTTCGGTCGCCCTGCCATAAAGGATCCGCGGGATCAGTCGCCGCGCATTCTCCGAGGGATGATCCAGACTGTCCAGCAGCGTAAGGGCATCCCGGTAATTGTTCGTCCCCGCCAGCACACTCACCAGCAGCTCACGGCCCTCCCGGCTGTACTCGGAATTCGGATATTGCTGCAGGAATCCCTGCAGCTCGGTCAGCGCCACATCCTGAAAGCCCAGCTCGTAAGATAGTTTGGCATAGTTGAACTTCGATATTTCCTTCTGTTTGGGATTGCTGCTGTTCATGCTGCAGAACAAAAAAGCATTCCGGGCATTGGCCTTCTGCCCCGTACGCAGATAAGCATCCCCAAGGAGATACATCGCATTCTGCGACATGGAATCGGCGGCGCCGCCCAGCTGCTTGAACCCGCTGATCGCCTTATTCCAATCCTTCATCTGATAATAGCAGTAAGAAAGCTCATAAAGGTCTTCCCGGCTGACCTTCTTCGACTGATTGACATATTGCTCCAGGAAAGGCAGGGCCTTTGCAAACTCCTGTTTCTCATAATAACCATGCCCCACCAGTTGCCGCAGCTCGGCGTCATAATACTGATTCCCTTTCTTCAGATGGGCTTCCGCATATTCTATCGCCTTGTCCTTCTGCCCCTGGACAAGATAAATATTGGCAACATAATAAGGCACCACCTTCTCATAGTTGGGCGAACTCTCGACGACCTTGAAGGCCTCCAGCGCATCGTTGTATTTCCGCTGGTAAAAACAGATGAACCCGTAATAATAATTGGCGTCGATATAATTCGGGTCCTTCGGCATCTGCCTGATCGCATTGAACAGCGGCAGGGCATTGTCGAATTGCTTGGTCGTAAAATAGCAGTACCCTTCATGAAATTTCAGATCGGCGATCTCCCGGTTGCTGAGGTTCTCGATGTCCGCATGATCATACAGCTTCACCGCATTGGCATAGTCCTTCTGCCGGAAATAATACTCGGCCAGGTGAAAGCTGATCATGCCCACCCGCGGCGCATTGTTCTCCAGCTCGATGTAGTCCTGCGCGGCAGCCACCGCGATCTTGTCGTTCTGCTCCAGCGCACAAACCAGATAATAGTATTTTACATCCTGGTATTCAACGGCATTATTACTCTTGTCGGTCTCGCGCAGCGAATACTTCAGATCCCGGAAGATCGGATAGGCAAGACTATAAAACTCATGCTCGAAGAATTCCTTACCCTGCCTGAATTCAGCCTGCGGGTCGTCATAATAACGGGTCTGCTGGGCATATGATGAAGTAGCGAGGAAAACGACAAACAGCGATAATGCGGTATTCTTCACTGGAAAAAATTTGATTTTTATCATCCATCCAAAACCTCGTGGCGCATCGGGCCGTGGCCCGTCCTGACAGGCCTAACGCGCTAAGTTTCTAATTATTTTGCCTTTCACCAAACATCGTTCCAAACACGTGTGGATAACTGCAAGGATTAACATTTCCTTATAAGTCTCACATCCACCGTATCTTCACGCGAAATTCAAATCGTACATGAAAAAATTCTTCTCCACCGCCTATTCCGATGCCGCATTCAACGTGGCCACACTGGCCATCCGCGCGATCTTCGGCCTGATCCTTTTCTATTATTATGGACTCTATAAGATCAGGAATTTCGGCCATCTCGAATCGGTGTTCCCCGATCCCCTGCACATCAGTCATCGCATTTCGTTGGTCCTCGTCATCTTCGCCGAACTGGTCTGTACCGTGATGCTCGTCCTGGGTTTTTTCACCCGGTTCGCCGCTCTCGCCCTCGTCATCACTTTTTGCGTCGTCGAATTCCTCATAAACAAAGGTCATGTCGGTATGGTGAACAACAACGTACACGAACAGGCCTGGCTCTATCTAGCCGGATTCGTCGCCATCCTGCTGCTTGGCCCCGGCCGCATCAGCATCGACGCCGCAATGGGCAAGTGATTCCCCATGGTTGGCCCATCAAACTCTACATCTCATGTACACAAGTGAAACCCAGGTAAGGGTCCGATACGCCGAGACCGATCAAATGAACATTGTCTATCACGGTAATTATGCCCAGTACTTCGAGGTCGGCCGGGTTGAAGCCATCCGTCAGCTCGGCTTCAGTTACAAAGACCTCGAAGCAACTGGAATAATCATGCCCGTCATCGAATGGACCGCAAAATTCCTCCGCCCCGCCCATTATGACGATCTGCTCACCATCCGCACAACCCTGAAAGACTGGCCCATCGACCATCGCATCGAATTCCATCAGGAGGTCTTCAACCAGCGCGGCAAGCTGCTCACCACCGGCCTCGTCCGGTTGTACTTCCTCATCGCCAAAACCATGGAAAAGACAAACATGCCACCGGATATGGCAGACCGGCTAAAGCCCTGGTTCCCCGCGGATCCTTTACCTTTACAAAATGAATAAGGTTGTTGCCAGCATCATTACCATCGGAGATGAACTATTGATAGGCCAGGTGATCGATACAAACAGCGCCTGGATGGCGCAGGAACTGAACAAACAGGGTATCTGGGTCGCACGTCGCGTTGCCGTAGGCGACGTCTGGGACGATATCTGGCAGGCCCTGGACGAAGAGTCCCGCCGCTCCTCCATCATCCTGATCACCGGCGGCCTCGGCCCCACCGCCGACGATATCACAAAATCCCTGCTCCTGAAGTATTTTGGCGGCAGCATGGTCGTCGACGAAAAAGCCCTGGCCAATGTAAAATGGATCTTCGAACGGATGCTCAAACGACCGGTCATCGAACGCAACCTCCAACAGGCCGAAGTGCCCGATTCCTGCACCGTGATCCAAAACCGGCGCGGAACGGCTCCAGGCATGTGGTTCGAAAAAGACGGCCGCATCTTCATGTCGATGCCCGGTGTTCCCCACGAAATGAAAGGGATGATGACCGACGACGTCCTCCCGGCCCTCCGTCAGCGCTTCCAACTGCCCTTCATCGCCCATCGTACCCTCCTGACCGCCGGCATCGGCGAGTCCTTCCTGGCCGAACATATAAAGACCTTCGAAGAAGCCTTGCCCGCCTCCATCAAGCTGGCCTATCTGCCAAACTATGGAATGGTACGCCTCCGGCTCACGATCCGGGGCGAAGACGCGCCGGCACTGGAATCCCTTCTGCAGCAACAGTTCGACACCCTCCGGGGCCTCGTCGCCGAATGGATGGTCACCGACGAGGACATCTCCATCCAGGAAGCCCTGGGCCGCGTCCTGAAAGCCGGCGGATACACCTTAGCAACCGCCGAAAGTTGCACCGGCGGCTACATTGCCCACCTCATCACCTCCATCCCCGGCAGCAGCCATTACTTTAAAGGAAGCGTGGTCAGCTATGACAACGAGGTAAAGACAAATACCCTGGCCGTAAGCCCCGATACCCTGGCCGCCAACGGCGCCGTCAGCGAAGCAACGGTACGGGAAATGGTCCGCGGCGCGCTACAGCAGCTGAACACCGACTTTGCCATCGCCACCTCCGGGATCATGGGCCCCGACGGCGGTACCCCGGAAAAACCGGTGGGAACGGTCTGGATCGCAGTTGGAAACCGTCAAAATATTCTCGCCCAAAAATTCTCATTCCGCTTCGACCGCCTCCGGAATATTGAATTAACGGCAACAAATGCCCTCAATCTGTTGCGAAAATTCATACATTCGCCCACCTCATAGGCCCGCTCGTCCTTCACCCGTCATGAAAATCGAAAAATAACTACCTTTGTCAATCATTAATTCAACGCTATATGTCTCTTGTTGACCTGGTAATGCCGAAAATGGGTGAAAGCATCATGGAAGCCACGATCCTGAAGTGGCACAAACAACCCGGCGATGCCGTAAAGCAAGATGAGACCGTTTTGGAAATAGCCACCGATAAGGTGGACTCCGAGGTGCCTTCCATCACCGAAGGCGTCATGGAAGAGATTCTATACCAGGTCAACGACGTAGTACCCATCGGCTCCGTCATCGCCCGCATCCGCACCAGCAATGGTACGGCCACGGCAACCTCCACGCAGCCCACCGTTACGGCTACCCCCGTACAAGCCATACCCACAACCCACCAGCCCGCGGCACAGGTCCACCGCCCGGTCGCGGCAGCCGCCAACCCCGGCGGCCCCCGGTTCTATTCTCCCCTCGTACTCAATATAGCCGCCAACGAAGGAGTTCCCCTCAGCGAGCTCGAATCCATCCCCGGCACCGGCAACGAAGGCCGGGTCACCAAAAAAGACATCCTTCAATATATCGCGGACCGGAAGTCCGGCTCCTATGTTACCCCCGTTCGCACGGAAACGCCTGCCCGCCAGACCTCCGAATCCATCGCCACCCAGCCGCCGATGGTCATCCAAAGCGGCAATGTCGAGATCATCGAGATGGACCGGATGCGCCGGCTCATCGCCGACCACATGGTCCGCAGCGTACACACCAGCCCGCACGTCACCAGCATCTCGGAAGCCGACGTCACCCACCTGGTACACTGGCGCGAAAAAATGAAAAATGAGTTCGAAAAAAGAGAGAACACAAAGCTCACCTTCACCCCGCTGTTCATGGAAGCTGTCATCCGCTGCATCAAGAAATACCCGCTCATCAACAGTTCCGTCGATGGCGACAAGATCATCGTAAAAAAGGATATCAATATCGGCATGGCTACAGCCCTGCCCTCGGGTAACCTCATCGTCCCCGTTATCCGCAACGCCGACCAGCTCAACCTCACCGGCCTGGCCCGCCAGGTAAACACCCTCGCCGACAACGCCCGTCAGAACAAACTGCGTCCTGAAGACACCCAGGGCGGCACGTTTACCCTGACCAATGTCGGCAACTTCGGCAGCCTCATGGGTACGCCCATCATCAACCAGCCGCAGGCCGCGATCCTGGCCGTGGGCGCCATCAAAAAACGTCCCATGGTGCTCGAAACGGCAGAAGGCGATGCCATCGTTATCCGCCACATGATGTATCTCTCCCTTTCCTACGACCACCGCATCATCGACGGAAGCCTCGGAGCTACCTTCTGTTCGGCCGTCGCGCGCGAACTGGAGAACTTTGCCCCCGATAGAGAACTGTAACCGAATCGCGTCCGGCGGGGTCCCCACCCCTTGCATTTCTCATAGGATTTTCGTAAATTCAATAAACGACCGCCGCCGGCGGTCATGACCCGAATTAAACGAAGATCCATGAAGACGCTGTCCGAAACCTGGTTCGCCGATGGATACATCGACTTCGAACTAAAAAAATACACCCTACTCGCCTATCTGCAGGAGATACACCGCCATTTCAATCAGAATAAGCTGTACCCGCAACTGGCCGACATCATCTTTCATTATAACAACCTGGCCGCCTTCCGCGAGAACAAGAAATACCTCCAGGAACAATTCCCCAAAAAGCTCACCGGT
Source organism: Puia sp. (assembly GCF_036500295.1). Taxonomy (NCBI): domain Bacteria; kingdom Pseudomonadati; phylum Bacteroidota; class Chitinophagia; order Chitinophagales; family Chitinophagaceae; genus Puia; species Puia sp. The sequence continues at coordinate 197,020 of NZ_DASYCH010000042.1, forward strand.
ATCCAGATAGAGAAATTACAGGTCCTCTATGAACAGATGATCGAGGACGATGAACTCATGAAAGAACTGGAAGAGATCATCAATTATGCCACCCAGGAAATTCGCAATACCATCAGCAACGGCACGGAGATCTATGAATTCGTCGAAGACAAACTGGTCATCTACCCCGTCGGGCTCGTCCCCCTCGACAGCGTCGAAGGCTATTTTTTCCTGAGCACCGGCATTGCCTCGGATACCCGCGTGTACCAATACCGCCTTAGCTTTTTCGAGAAACATGATGAGAAATATCGCAGCATCCGAACCGAATACATCGATACCTGGTCCCGAAACCTCGTCAACACCTACGAGAATATAAAGGCCGAGCTTATCCGCCTGAAGGCCGGCATGCCCAACCCCGCCGTCTACTCCATCGAAACCGAATTGAAATTTCCCGTGGACGAGACACTGCTGCCCATCGCCAAAAGAAGCCTCGTACGCTATATCAGCGGCCGCGCAGCCTGACCTCGCCGCAAAAGGCGCAGGGTCTGTAGGACGATCGATAAAAGGATCAGGGAGAACCCGATGTAAAAGCCGCCTCCCATATATTTATCCTCCCGGAATAACAGAAAGGCCAGCAGTATCCCGTAGACGGGCTCGAGGTTATAACTCAGGTTCACCGTAAACGCGGTGATCTTATGCAGGGCAGCCATCGAGAGATTGAAGGCAAGAACGGTACAGGCCCAGCTAAGCACCAGCAGCCAGCCCCAGTCCGGCAGGGTCGGGACCAGCGAAGGCGCGGGAAAAAGATAAAGATACAGGGGCATCAGCAGCGTCAGGAATCCAAAACCGCCGGTCAGTTCATAAAGCGTCACCGTCTCCGCCGGCACCCGCTCCAGGACGCGTTTGTTCAGCACCGGGAACAGGCTGCCCAGCAGTGCCGAGACCAGCCCGACGAGGATGCCCGTCTTATAATGCGGGTCCACCTGGAAGATAAAAAAGATCCCCACGATAACCAGCAGCCCCAGCATCAGCTCTACCTTGTCCACCCGGCGTCTCAGCAACAATGGTTCTACAAGCGCCGTAAAAAAACCGATCGCCGAAAAACAAAGCAACCCAACCGAGACATTGGAGTACTTGATACTCGCATAAAAGCTGACCCAGTGCAGCGCCGCAATGCCGCCGATCCCGAAGATCCGCCAAAGGTCCCGCCGGTCGATGCGCAACGACTGTTTACGCAACAAGGCCAGCAACCACAAGGAGGGAGCCGTCAGCAAAAGCCGGTACCAAACCAATAAACCTGCATTGAGGGAAATAAGCCTGCCGAGTACCCCGGTAAGCCCCGCGAGAAGAACAGCCGCATGAAGCTGGATAAAAGCCTTTTTCAATATTACTTAGATTCCGCGATAGCCTCTTTCGAGAAAGAATTCATAGCCACCCCGTCATTTTTAACCCGGTTACGATAATTCTTGAACAGCGAATGCCAGCGCAGATTAAGCACCCCGAGAATACCCTCCTTCACGATTCCCTTATTCATCTTGCTGACGCCGAACTTGCGGTCCTCGAAAATGATCGGCACCTCCTTTATCTTGAACCCCAGCTTCCACGCCGCGAATTTCATTTCGATCTGAAACGCATATCCCACGAACTTTATCTGATCCAGATTGATCGTCTCCAGCACCTCCTTCCGGTAGCAAACAAAACCCGCCGTAGGATCCTGCACCGGCATCCAGGTGATCAGCCGGGTATAGATGGAGCCGCCCCGCGAAAGCAGGATACGGTCCTTCGGCCAGTTGATATTGCCGCCACCTTTTACATATCGGGAACCGACGGCCACATCGGACCCCTGGTATTTACAGGCATCATAAAGCCGGATCAGATCCTTCGGGTTGTGGGAGAAGTCGGCATCCATCTCGAAAATGAATGCATAATTGTTCCTCACCGCCCATTTGAAACCATAAATATAAGCCGTCCCAAGCCCCAGTTTACCCTGACGTTCCTCCAGGAAAAGCTGACTCGGATATTTACCTTGCAACCCCCGGACGATCTGGGCAGTCCCATCCGGGGAGCTATCGTCTATAACCAGCACGTGAAAACCCAGGCCCAACTGAAAGATCGCTTCCAGGATAGCGGCGACATTTTCACGTTCGTTATAAGTAGGTATGATGACGATCTTTTCCAACTGCCTGATTATAGTTAAGATACAAAGTTACAAATTTTCGGTCCCGGGCGATCCCGCTAACCCTTTTTTAACATTGTCCTGTTAAAGATTTCCGTTAACTTCTGCTTAGTGTGAAGCGGGAAATCGCCTTTCATCATCCAATCATAATATTGCGGCTCCGCCTTCAGGATCTCGGCCACCGATCTGCCCTTATGCTTACCGAAATTAAAGACTTCCACTCCATTCTCCAACACAAAACGCCGTGCAAAATCCACAACCGGCTCTTCACCGATACATTTAAGGATCGTATCGATATTTGTTCCCAATTGGGGATATTTTATTACCTGTGCGGCCAGCACCTCCCAGGTAGCCGACGCATCCGCCTCCGCGCCATGCGCCCCTTCCAACTCCTTTTGACAATAGAACCGGTACGCGGCACTCAGCGTCCTTTGCTCCATCATATGAAATATCTTTTGAACATCCAACAGCTTCCGGCCCTTGCCGTCAAACTCCATACCGATGCGCAGAAATTCCTCGACAAGCATCGGGATATCGAATCGATTGGAGTTATATCCGCCCAGGTCGCAATGGTCAAGAAACTGCTTCAATTCATTTGCCACCTGTCTGAACGTGGGCGCGTCCTTTACCATCTCATTGGTGATCCCATGAATGTCCCTCGAGGTGCTTGAAATAGGCATCTCCGGATTGATAAGTTTCCGCTTCACCATTTGCTTTCCATCCGGCATGATCTTCACAATGGCGATTTCTACGATCCGGTCCGTTCCAAGATTGATCCCCGTCGTCTCCAGATCAATGATCGCTAAGGGTTGAGTAAGTTGTAGCATTCGATAATATTAAAAAAACTACTACTGCGTAATCCGGCTGGACAACTCCATCACATCCAAACCGTCATAATTACCAGAGCTCATTAAAAGCAAATTAGCATTTTTGTAAGACTGTTCCATCAGCCAGTCCCGTAATTCTTCCTTTTCCTGCAACACGACGAGCCCCGGCTTTCCAAACCCTGCGATCACTTTTTCCTCCGGCAACAGGGGCATTCGTTTCAATTCGAGCGCATGCCGGGAATAAAAGACCACCGCCTTGTCCGCCGGATCCAGCGCCCCTTTGTACTCCGACAGGAACTGCTCGTTCAGACTGCTGTAAGTATGCAGTTCCAGCACCGCGATCAGCTCCCGTTCCGGAAATTGGGTCTTGACGGCCTGGATCGTCGCCTTCACTTTCGACGGCGCATGTGCAAAATCCCGGTAGATACTTACCCCCTCCTTTTTGCCGATCAATTCCAGCCGCTTGGCCGCCCCCGGAAATGCCGCCATCCCACGTAAAAAACCCGCCGCATCAAGTCCTAACTCTTTGGCAACCAGGAACGCCGCATGCATATTCAAAAGGTTATGCTCACCGAACACCTTTAACGATCCGGATTGACCTTCCAGCGTAGCAAGCGTTATGCCGTTTTCGATCCGGTACGCGGGAATTCCGTAGCCCATCTTCCTGACAGTCGACGGATGTTCCTCAACCAGCTTTTTCAGCACGGGATCGGTCGCGTTGTAAATAAGGACACCACCCGGTTCGATCATGCCGATAAAGATCCGAAACTGTTCAAGATAATTATCAAAGGTCGGAAAGACATTGATATGGTCCCAGGCGATCCCCGTGACCACGGCAATATGGGGAAACAGGAAATGAAACTTGGGCCTTCTCTCCAGGGCACTGGCCGGGTATTCATCCCCCTCACAGACGATTACCGGGGCATGGGTGATATTGACCGACTGAGGGAAGCCCTCCAGCCGGGCTCCGACCAGATAATCAAAGTCTTTTCCGGCCGCGGCAAGCACATTCATGATCATTGCGGTCGTTGTCGTTTTCCCATGGCTCCCGCCGATCACCACCCGCCGCTTGTCCCGGCTCTCCCGGTAGATATATTCCGGAAAGGAGTAGATCGGCAGGGCCAGTTCCAGGGCCCGCTGTAGCTCCGGGTTGTCCCCCTTGGCATGCATTCCCAGGATCACCGCATCCAGCCCCGGTCGGATCCGGGCCGGTTCCCACCCCGTGGTGGCCGGCAGGACACCCTCCTTTTCCAGGTTGGTCCGGGCCGGCTCAAAGATCTCGTCATCGCTGCCCGTAACTTCATAGCCCTTGCGGCTCAAGGCAATAGCCAGCTGATGCATCACACTTCCGCCAATAGCGATAAAATGAACTTTCATAATTAATCCCTTAGGGCTTGCGAATATCGATTTTTTGTTTTTATTTTGTGCCAGATCATTTGCGAATTCTTTCTCTATCCTTTCGAAAATCTCCCCTTAAATTTCAAGTCCTGGCCTTCGGCCGCTGAACCCTTGGTTCATCTTGTTGTGCAATGCCGGTCTTCCGGTTAAGCCTGTGGTTCGATCCGTCCCCATTCCTTTGAATTACCTGGTCCACATTCCGAATTCAACCAGGCAATTTATCGTTTCAATCTTAAATACCACAAAAATGAGAAAGACAATTTTAATTTTAGTTATGGCCATGGCTGTTGCCTCCGCTTTTACCTCCTGTGCCACGACAGGTTCTTCCCGCAGCGGTTGTAAGATGAGCCAGGGCTATGTAGGATATCGCTAGTCGACCCACAAAGTTCCTTTGTAGGACGCTACGCCCCTCCCCTCCGGAAAAAATATTTTTGTAAAGGTTATCTATTGATAACCTTTTTTTATTGACGGATGTTATATTGGCTTATGAATTGGATCACCCTGCACACCGAAGCCCAGTTGGAAGAGATCAGGCAAAGATCAGCCCTCCGCCCCCAACTCATCTTCAAACACAGTACCCGTTGCGCCACCAGCGCCCTGGTAAAAGGCCGCCTCGAACGGGCCAGACAGCCCGAAACCATCGACTTCTATTATCTCGACCTGATCGGCAACAGGCCCGTTTCCAACAAGATATCAGAGACGTTCTTCATAGAGCACGAATCCCCCCAGGTCCTGCTCATCCGGGACGGAGAATGCGTCTATGACGAAAGCCATCTGGGTATCACGATGGATGAGATCCTCGACGCCGCCGCAGCCTAGCAAAACAGATTGACTATCAATTATTTAAAAGCCCTCCGTGGATCTCTCTGGCGGCTCAGTAGGGCTTTTGCCCGACCACATTCCCCGGAATAGAATAACGACAGACAAGAAAATCGGTCTTGCCATTGCCGACCAATGCGCAACCGACGGATGTCGTATTCTTCCAAACAATTTGAGTATAATGTCCGACCATGGCAGACTTACTTGTACTCACATCGGGGAATGCTCCATATCGGAAATTACTCTTCTCATTTCCCCACATCGCAACCATATCGGCATAACCAAATGCATCCGCTGTTCCCCACCATAAATTCTCACCCTCTTTTCCGCGTATAGCCATGTCATGTTGACCTTTGTCAATAGAAGCCAGGTGCTGTCCCCACGCCAGCGCATCGGCCGCAAGCGCCGGTGACCAGACGAGATCAGGCAACTGCAAGGCTTGCCGATACGTATTATGTTGCTGTAGTATAGCCGAAATAAAGCTGTCGTCCTTATATATCGATTTTGTGTTTTGGGAATACCCACTAAGGACGAAAGATGAAAGAAAGATTACGAACAAGGAGTTACGGTGCATATTTTTTCGTTTATGAATAATAGAACTACGTGAATAACGTTAAAGACCTGGAAAAATTCTAACGCCGCTTGCAGGAAAAAGTTAAACCGGAAAATAAATTGATCGATATTGCTACTCTAATATTTTTTCCCGATATTTAACTGACAATAACCTGTTCCTTTTTTTATCCTCCTTCGGTTTTATCCGACCCGTACAATGCTTTCTCCCTATCCGCTCATGATTACCTTTAATAATGTTGCCATAAGCAAGGTCTTGTGTCCAAACCAATTTAACTATGTTCAAGCGACAGGTATTGCTGGAGTGTGTCTCGGCCCTACTGATACTGCTTTTTGTCTACGCAAGTCTAAGTAAATTCCTTGATTTTCACACCTTCTACAAGGAGATGAACAATCAGCCCCTGCCCGACTCCTGGACGCCTTTTTTGGTTTGGTTCATTCCGCTGATGGAGATAGGCATCTCCGTTAGTCTCATCTTCGAACGTACAAGACTGTTAGGCTTCTATGGCGCCCTTGTCGTGATGGGTCTTTTCACCATCTACACCGGCATCGTTCTCATGCATTTCTTCCCTTATGTACCATGCTCCTGTGGCGGCGTGATCAAACGCCTCACCTGGACGCAGCATCTCATCTTAAACCTATTCTTTGTGGCAATATCGATAGTGGGGGTCGTCATTCAAACCAGGAAGCGCTTCACAAACATATCAATCACCAACAAACAAAACAGTTTCGTATGAAAAAGATCAAATGGTCTATCATGTGTCTTGCTATCGTCTTCAGCGTCTGCGCCGCCTTTGCCACAAAGCCTCATTGGGATTGCA